>CAYSGX010000553.1:0-2026 GCA_964430605.1 uncultured Chitinophagaceae bacterium | reverse complement strand
GTATGCAGTTGGTATCATCGTCCGCATTCAGCATAGGGCATGGCGGAAATGATGCTCAGAAAGTAATGGGAATTATTATGGCGGCATACATCGCTTACGATCCGGTAAATTATTCGCTCGAAAAAATGATATGGTGGGTTCCTTTGGCCTGTTATGGCGCAATAGCATTAGGCACTATGAGTGGAGGCTGGAAAATTATTAAAACCATGGGTACGCGCATTACCAAAGTAACTCCGTTTGAAGGGGTGGCTGCCGAAACCGCGGGGGCTATTACTTTATTTGTTACCGAAGCATTGAAAATTCCGGTAAGCACCACGCATACCATCACCGGCTCTATTATTGGCGTGGGCGCTACCAAAAGGCTTTCTGCCGTAAGATGGGGAGTAACCATCAACCTGCTGTGGGCATGGATACTCACCATTCCCATCAGCGCCATAATGGCGATGACGGTTTACTGGGCATTTAAGCTGTTGGGCTTAAAGTAAAGAAGATACCAACCTTATGGGCGGCACTGCATCGAATAAGAACTGACAAGCCGAAATCTTTAGAAGTCTGACATTTTTTCGTTCCTTTGCAAAAATACTAGGTGGTATCTTTATGAAAAAGGCAGAGGCGACACGGCTGACAATTCTACAAAAAGCGTTTGAACTGATTTATGTTAAAGGGTATCAGGCAACAAGCATTGACGACATTATTGCGACAACACAAGTAACAAAAGGTGCGTTTTATTACCATTTCAAAACCAAAGACGAAATGGGCGTTGCCATTATCAACGAAATCCTGAAACCGACACTCACAAGCAGTTTTATTGAACCGTTACAAAACGAGCAAAATCCATTGGACGCTATTTACAATCTAATGTATGACTTGCTGATGAAAAATGAGTTTCTGAAAGTTGAATACGGTTGTCCTGCTTCAAATTTTACGCAGGAAATGACACCTTGGAACGCTGACTTTAACAAAGCCTTGAACGAACTAACTCAACAATGGACAAAAGTAATGACCGCAAGCATTGAAAGAGGAAAGAAAAACGGATTTATCAGCCAAGACGTAAACGCAAAACAAGTAACAATGTTTGTAATGTCGGGCTACTGGGGCATACGAAATTTTGGAAAATTAGAGAATAGCAAAAAGGCTTATCTACCCTATTTAAAACAACTTAAAAACTACCTGAACAGTCTGAAATAATTTTTTTCTCACAAAACATACCAATCAGTATGTTTTATTTTACCTTTGCATAGAAATAAGCAATTACAGCATAAGATGTATTCAACACTTTTATCTTTACACTCATTGGTTCGTTGGGCTGTATTAGCCTTTTTGATGTATTCTATTTACAGAGCATTTATTGGTTACAACCAAAACAAAACCTTTTCCAAAACTGATAATGCTTTTCGGCATTGGACAGCAACCGTTGCTCACATTCAGTTAATGATTGGAATAATACTTTACACACAAAGTCCGATTGTAAAATATTTTTGGACGGACACTAAAACAGCCTTGCAAAATTTGGACTTAACGTTTTACGGTTTAATACATATTGTCTGTATGCTGACGGCTATTGTTGTATTAACAATCGGCTCTGCATTGGCAAAACGAAAACCAACGGACAAAGAGAAATTTAAGACAATGTTAGTTTGGTTTTCCATTGCCCTCATCATCATTTTTATTGCAATTCCCTGGATATTTTCACCGTTATCGAGCAGACCGAATTTCAGAACATTTTAATTATGAAAAAGTATTTCACAACAACAATCGGACGTTTACGGCTTTTAGCTTTTTTAGAGGGAATTTCATTGCTTATTTTGGTTTTTATAGCAGTTCCATTGAAATATTACTTTGACAATCCTTCAATGGTTAAATCCCTTGGACCGATACACGGAGCATTATTTCTGTTGTTTATTTTCAACGCTTTGCGTGTAGGCGTTGAACAACAATGGAAATTTAAAGAAACAACTTGGAAAGTTCTTGTTGCGTGTTTCATTCCGTTCGGCACATTTTACATTGACTACAAAATTCTTCGCAA
>CAYSGX010000552.1:0-2034 GCA_964430605.1 uncultured Chitinophagaceae bacterium | reverse complement strand
ACCCCCCGTTTGTGGCGGAGGGTTTTTTCATTTTGTAACTATTAGAAAACATAAAAGCCAACTATGGCAACAGTAAAAGAAAATGCGGTTTACAATAACAATAGCCTGACAGAGAAACTGGGCGTGGTGCAACAATTTGTAGGTAACACGCCCCTTTTCCCTGTTACTAAGCTGCACAGCAATCCTAAAGTGAAAATTTTTGCCAAAATGGAATGGCAGCAATTGGGTATGAGCGTGAAAACCCGCCCTGCCTACAACATTATAAAGCAGGCTGTTCTTGAAGGCAAGTTAGATACTGAAAGAAATTTGTTAGATGCCAGCAGCGGTAATACAGGCGTGGCGTATGCGGCAATCGGTGCGGCATTGGGCATTCCGGTTACATTATGTATTCCTGAAAACACTTCTCTGCAAAAAAAATATGCGCTGAAATTTTACGGAGCGAAACTTATCGAAACATCAAAGTTCGATTCAACTGATGGCTCACAGGAAAAAGCCAAACAACTGTTTGCTGAAAATCCCGACAAATACTATTATGCCGACCAGTACAACAACGACAACAACTGGAAAGCACATTATAATACAACAGGCGAAGAAATTTTTAGCCAAACCGAAAAACAAATAACTCATTTTATTGCAGGCTTGGGCACTACGGGAACATTTACAGGCGCATCACGAAAGCTGAAAGAACTGAATCCCGATATAAAAGTAATTTCGTTGCAACCCGATTTTGCACTACATGGTTTAGAAGGCTGGAAACACATGGAAACCGCAAAAGTGCCGGGTATTTATGATACGCAGTTAGCCGATGAAAACCGTGAAGTAAGCACAGGTGATGCTTATGATATAATTGTAAAAATGGCAAAGCTGGAAGGCGTACTGCTAAGTCCTTCTTCGGCAGCCAATATCGTGGGTGCGCTAAAGCTGGCAAACGAAATTGAAGAAGGCGTAATTGTAACCGTTTTTCCCGACCACGGAAGTAATTATCAGGAAGTACTGAATGAATTGATTAGATAGAAGCCCATCCTAAATCCTTCCCAAAGGGAAGTACTTTTTGGAAAGAGCATTAAACAAAACATAGTGTTAGCAGAAAGTTTGGAAATTAAGAAAATAAAGTAATAAATAAGGAAAACATAAAGCTCCCCCATAGGGGGAGTTTGAGGGGGCTTATGAAACTAAACATCAAAAAAGAAGCGAAAGAAATCATCATCAAAGATGCCGAGCAATCATATCCTTATGAGTGTTGCGGTTTTTTATTCGGAAAAGAAGCAGAAAATGAAAGAACAGTTACAGCAGCGAAAGAAGTGAACAATTCAAAAGAAATAAATAAAGAAAAACGATTTGAAATTTCAGCAGTTGATTATATGAAAGCCGAAAGATTTGCCGATGAAAATAATCTTACATTGTTAGGTGTGTATCACTCACACCCCAATCACCCCGCAATTCCTTCTGAACATGATTTGAAACAGGCATTACCGTTTTTTTCTTACACTATTGTTTCAGTAAGAAAAAATAAAACCGAAAACATTTTGTCGTGGCGGCTGAATGAAAAAGGAAAATTTTCCGAAGAAAAAATAAATACTGAAAACTAATTACTTAAAACTTTAAACTTAAAATAAAATGGCAAAAATTATTATCCCCACACCGTTAAGGAAATTCACCAACAACGAAGGTAATTTTCAATCATCTAAAACCAATGTGAAAGAAGCAGTTGCGGAACTAACCGATAAGTTTCCCGATTTGAAATATCACTTAATCGATAACGATGGTAATGTTCGTTCTTTCATAAAAGTATTTGTAGGCGAAGACGATATTCGTAGCTTAGATAACGAAAATACCGCTGTTGCTGCCGATACTGTTATCAGTATTGTTCCTGCAATAGCCGGAGGCAAATAATAAATCTAATTTCTAACTTCTAAAATCTAACTTCTAAGAATGGGTTGGCAAGACGTAAAATTTTCTAAAGCCGAGCTGGAGCGTTACAGCAGGCATATTATCATTCCTGAATTCAACATTGAAGGTCAGAAGAAATTAAAA
>CAYSGX010000551.1:0-2040 GCA_964430605.1 uncultured Chitinophagaceae bacterium | reverse complement strand
GAAAGAGCAATTGCTCAACACCACTGTCAATATTAAAAGCGGAGCGTGTTGCACGGTGGTATTGGTATCGGGCGGCTACCCGGGCAATTACGAAAAAGGCTATGAAATTAAAGGGCTTAATGATGTTGCCAATAGTATTGTGTTTCATGCGGGCACTGCCGAAAAAGATAATGTTACAGTAACCAACGGGGGAAGGGTATTAGCTATTACTTCTTTTGGCAACACGTTAGAAGAAGCGTTACAATTGTCTAAAGCCAATGCCGGCAATATTCATTTCGATTATAAATATTTCAGAAACGATATTGGTTTTGATGTAGTGTAACTGCTTGTGCTATATTTTTTTCACCACTAAGTTTTTTCCTACTTTTTCTGAAACAAAAAGTTTTTTGCCCTTTACGAGAATGGTCTTAGAGTTATCATAAACATGATGTTCCAACACTTCAATCCTGTATGTTATTTGCAGTTGTTGCTGGTCGAGATATTGTAAAAATGAAGCCGACTGGTCTGAAACATTTACGATTATAGCTTTGTCTTTAGGTTGCAGTTGGTCTAAAGTAGTTTCTTCGTGATACACCATTCTTCCGTGCTCATCGGGTATGGGGTCGCCATGCGGGTCAAATTTGGGCTTGTCTAAAAACTCATCTAATCGGGCTACCAGCAAAGGCGATGAAACATGTTCCAGTTCTTCTGCCACTTCATGCACCTGGTGCCAGCTAAAGTTTAATTTCTCTACCAGAAACACTTCCCATAAGCGATGCCTTCTTATTAAGCTAAGAGCTGTTTTTTTGCCTTTATCGGTAAGCTGCACACCTTTATATTTCTCATAATTCACCAGTTTTTTTTCTGATAACTTACGAATCATATCGCTTACCGAAGCGGCAGCAGTTTGTATTTCAGCGGCAATATTATTGGTAGAAATATTCTTCCTGTTTTTTTCCGACAACTTAAATATTGCCTTTAAATAATTTTCTTCGGTAATAGAGAGCATGGGTGTTTAATGTAATTTCCGAAAATAGGAAAATTATACTGAAAGTAGTTGAGATTCCGAAGGAAACGAAACGTACTATCAGTTAATACCGAATGTTCTGAACTTGATTTTTTCCAAACCTGAGTTGTTTCGGTATATTTAAACTGCTTCTTTATAGAAATTGGTATTGATATTTGAAGCTGAGTAAAATAGGATTAAAAATTAAATTGACAATTTTAAAATTAAATTTTAATTTAGTTGTGCTGAATTATTAAGGCTTAACTTGTAATTAGGCTGATTAAGTAAAGGGAAATAAGTTTGAAATATTAGAGATGTGTGTAGTGTAGAAACAGTGGCGCTTATTTAATCTTTGATTTTATTATCCAAATGGTCGTAACAAAAAGAAGTATTTATGAATAAATTTTACGCAAGTATAACGTTGCTTTTTTTAGTTTTCTTTTTTGAAAAATCTAGTGGTCAGGCTACAACTTTTAATTACACGGGAGGAATGCAAACCTACACTGTTCCATCAGGAGTTACTGAGGTTGTAATAGAAACTTGGGGAGCCCAGGGAGGTAATTCATCAGGTATTGTGGGCGGATTAGGGGCAAGAATGAAAGGTACTTTTACAGTAACACCCGGACAAGTGCTAAAGGTTTTAGTAGGTGGGCAAGGTGGTGCGGGAACCCAAGGTGGAGGCGGAGGCGGAACATTTGTAACAGATAACTCTAATAACCCGCTTTGTATTGCCGGAGGTGGCGGTGGTGGATATTCTCCCGGTTATTCCTCAAGTTGGACACTATCTCATGGAACTACTAGTACTACCGGTAATCCTGGTGTTGCAGGTTATAGCGGGATAATAATGCCTGGCGGAGGTGCAGGCCCGGACGGTGGCCCGTCAGATGTTTGGTATTACGGACAAGGCGCTGCCGGAGGTGGTGGGTTAACCGGAAATGGCGCTAATGGATTGGGTAATTACGGTTATCCTGTTGCTATAGGAGGATCATCGTTTACAAATGGAGGTGCTGGAGGCGCTACTGCTTCAGGCGGTACCGGTGGTAATGGCGGCTATG
>CAYSGX010000550.1:1200-2046 GCA_964430605.1 uncultured Chitinophagaceae bacterium | reverse complement strand
GAACAGTATAAATGCCCGAAAATTTAACGTTTATTTTTGCTTCAACTAATTTATCTGTTTAGGTATGTTTCATTACTACATTATTTTTAAACCACACGGAGTATTATCGCAATTTACTAAAGAGCATAAGTATAAAACTTTAGGCGATGTGTTTGATTTTCCGAAGAATGTATATCCCGTAGGCCGTTTAGATGTTGATAGCGAAGGGTTGCTGTTGCTCACCGATGATAAAAAGCTGAATCATGCGTTGCTCAACCCGCTAAAACGCCACGAACGCGTTTATTGGGTGCAGGTAGAAGGGGCGGTAACTCAGGAAGCTATTGATAAATTAGAAAAGGGAGTAACCATAAGCATTGAAGGCAAAACATACCATACACTACCCGCCAAAGCGCGAATAATTGAAACGCCCGGAATATTGCCCGAAAGAATGCCGCCTGTGCGTTACCGGAAATTAATTCTCACCACCTGGATTGAGCTGAAACTGGTAGAAGGCAAAAACCGGCAAGTAAGGCGCATGACCGCGCAAGTAGGTTTTCCTACGCTAAGGCTGGTGAGAGCCAATATAGAAAAGCTGCATTTAACAGATTTAACTTCAGAAACCATTATTGCACCGGGAACGGTAAAACGCTTAAATCAAAAAGAAGTTTACGCTAAGCTGAATATAAAATAGCAATTATTGTAACATTTAGCCGTAGCTATCGTAGAAGGCAATATTAATTCAACTAAAAAGCAATTAGTTATGAAAAAAATTGTTACGAGGGTAGCGGGTTTATGGATAATATTGGCTTTATTCGTTTCATCTTGCACCAAACCTACTCAAACCGGTAATATTCAGCAATTAGAAAA
>CAYSGX010000550.1:0-1190 GCA_964430605.1 uncultured Chitinophagaceae bacterium | reverse complement strand
ATTCTATTCTTCTATTAAAGTAGATGGGAAAGAAATTTCTTTTGCCGAAAATGAAAACGGATATGTTAATGGCTACGGGAAGGGTGGCGCTTATGTGCCTGCTTTAGGGAAATTTTTTGAAAGGCAATTTACCTCTTATGCAATAGCCGGTGAAAACAAGTTCAATATTTATTTTATGAATTTTGTTAATTCAAACCCACCTGCCGAAGTTGAAGTGAAAACCATATTTTATGAAGGTAATTATGAGTTTGGCAATTCAACTTTAGCCAATTTAAAGCCGGGCGTAGAAATTCGCTATATTGATAACAATGGTGTTGAATGGACATCGCAAGGCGACCAAACAGGCAGTTACTTTCAAGTTACCAAACATGAAAAGAATACTGCCGATAAATATACTCCTTACAAAACATCGGGTAAGTTTAATTGTAGATTATACAACAGCTTAGGCGAATACATTACCGTTACCGATGGTAATTTTAATGGCAGGACTGTAGTGTACTACTAATATTTATTCTGAAATATTTTATACAAAGAGGCTGTTTTCGCTAATGAAGACAGCCTTTTTTATTAAATCACAATTGCCGGGTTTAAAGTGGTTTTGAATTTTAAAAAATAACTTTAAATTCAATGGAAATTAACCGGCCATGAAAAAAACATTATTCCCTCTTTTCGTAGTATTTATACTTTTTGCCCCGGCTTGTAAAAAAATACAAAACCGTGTTTTAATTAAAGGTAAATGGGAAGTAGAAAGAGTAAAATCTGATTTTCTAACTGTAGATAATTCTATGGATATACTTATTCCGGGCTATGTTTCAAACAATGAATGTTGCCAGTATATTGTAGATTTTAAAGATGATGCAACCGTAACGGGCACTTTTTATAAAGACAAGCAAATTGCACAAATAGACAGCGGTGTCTGGAATTTAGATAAATACAATTTGCTTTACATTAAGCTGGGTAAATATATCGATGGCACTTACGACATAAGTAAAGAAAGTAAGCGATATTATATTCTCACTACCGATTCTAACAGCGCGCAGTTTCTTTCAAGCGGGCCTGTCATTTCTAAAGTAACCCAGTATATCAGGAAGCTGAAAGATTAAATTTGAACTACCGGTGTTATAATGAATCCCGAAGGGATAGTATGTCTATAAAAGGAAGACATAGAGTATCTCCATATGCAGACAAGT
>CAYSGX010000549.1:0-2047 GCA_964430605.1 uncultured Chitinophagaceae bacterium | reverse complement strand
AATAGTTTATACCGTAAGGCATTAGACTAATATTGAAATATAAACGGTATAATTTCTGCTGAATGAAAATTTTGATGGTTTGTTTGGGAAACATTTGTCGCTCGCCATTGGCAGAAGGCATACTACAGCATAAAACAAATGTGCTTGGTCTTAGTTGGCAAATAGATTCAGCAGGCACATCAGGCTGGCACGCGGGCGAATTACCCGACAGCCGTTCAATTGCTATTGCTAAAAAATATGGCATTGACATAACTTATCAGCGTTCGCGCCAGTTTTCTACTTACGATATTGAGCGTTTTGATATTATTTATGCCATGGATGCATCTAATTACCGCGACTTAATACAACATGCGCACACTTCCGAAGAGAAAGAAAAAGTGAAAATGATATTAAATGAAATAACCCCTAAAGGGAATCGTTCAGTGCCCGACCCTTATTACGACAGTAATGGCTTTGAAGATGTATTTCAAATGCTCAACAAAGCCTGCGATGAGATTATAAGGAAGTATAATCGCTAATAAATACTGCGAATTTTTATGCGGAAATGAAAAAACATAGCTCAAAAGCTATAATGCATTGAATTTTTGTGGAATTGTTTATATCTTTGCTATCCCTTAATAATTAACGGTTGAAATTCGAGCATCAATATCAAATCCCATTTGTGGGATTAAAGCAGGGTCTTCATCGGTTTAGTTTTGAGGTAAATGATGAGTTCTTTGCCAATTTTGAAGGAGCAACTATTAAAGGTGCCAATATTAAAGTAGAAGTAGATTTCGATAAAAAAACCGACTTCTTCATGCTTACTTTCTACATTTCGGGCGAAATTAATGCCGATTGTGATCGTTGCACTTTAATATATGCACAGGAAATACTTGATGAGTTTAGTATCTATGTAAAGTTTGACGACCGCAACTTAGATATTGAAAGTACTGATGAAGATGTGATTTTTATTTCCCGTGCCGACTCGCATATTGATGTTGCGCAATTGATTTACGACTTTGTGAACCTTAGTGTGCCTATGCAGTTGATTTGTGCCAAGAATAGAAATACTACAGAAAGCTGTAATCCTGAATTGACAAAGTTTTTGACAATAGAACCTGATAATACAGAAGAAAATATAGACCAGCGTTGGTCAGCATTAAAAAAATTAAAAAAGTAATAACATGCCACATCCTAAACGAAAAATATCGAAAACCCGCAGAGACAGCAGAAGAACACACAAAAAAGCTACTGCCGCTAATGTTGTAACATGCCCAACTACAGGCACTCCGCATTTGCGCCATAGAGCTTATGATGTAGATGGTAACTTATACTACAAAGGTAAGTTGTTGGTAGAGGCTAAAACAGCCAATTAGAAAACAGCATCGTTAAATATTTTCAATTCCCCGTCTGGTTTATTCAGGTCGGGGATTTTCTATTTTGTGGTATGTCGTCTTAATTTTCTTTTGCTTCGGAATAAATTGTAATACCAATTAGACATCGCGAATATCGTACTTTCTTTCATGTTGGCAGCAGTTATGGGTTAAGTGAGGGACAATGCTATCGTGTGGTTACTAAAATTGAATCGATATTGATAGCGTACAAGTTATTTCATATACCTGGTAAGAAGAAACTGACTGGTGGCGGAGTGGAATTTGAAGTGGTGATAGTAGATGTAACTGAAAGCCCTGTGGAGCGACCTAAAAAAACAACGCAGGTATTATTCCGGTAAGAAAAAAGACACACCATAAAAAGCCAGGTGATTGTAGATAAAAGTATGGGGAAAATAATATGCACCTGTGTCAAAAAAGTCCGCAGACATGACTTTCGGGTATACAAAGAAAGTAAAACACATTTTTTGCCATCATGTTTAGTACAAGTCGATAGCGGATATCAGGGAATAAAGAAGTTACACGCTAATAGCGAATTGCTATTGAAATCAACGAAGAAAAATCCTTTGACTAAAGAGCAAAAAAAGAAAAATCATATTTTATCAAGTAGTAGAGTTTTAGCAGAAAATGTGATACGGAGATTGAAAATCTTTAGAATAATTGGTGAACGATACAGG
>CAYSGX010000548.1:791-2049 GCA_964430605.1 uncultured Chitinophagaceae bacterium | reverse complement strand
CATAATGGCGGCAGTAGTTTCATCAGTAGTAGCATATCCTCTGATCACTTCCACTAACTTCATTACCGGCACAGGATTCATAAAGTGCATACCAATAATCTTATCGGCACGTTTGGTTTGTGCCGCAATTTTAGTGATAGAAATAGAAGAAGTGTTGGATGCTAATATTGCATTGGCAGGTGCTGCTTCATCTAATTGCTTAAAAATTTTCAATTTCAAATCTATATTTTCTGTTGCAGCTTCAACCACTAATTCAGCATTTTTAACACCTGCTTCAATTGAAGTTTCAGTTTTGATGTTCGATAGGGTAGTGGCTTTATCAGCTTCAGTAATTACACCTTTCTTAATTATTCTGTCTAAATTATTACCTATAGTATTTAGCGCTTTATCTAAAGCAGCTTGCGATACATCTATCAATGTAGCACTATAGCCTGTTTGAGCAAACACGTGCGCTATTCCATTTCCCATTGTGCCGGCACCAATTACTGCAATATTTTTCATTTCAGTTTAAGTTTTATTTTTTCAGAATAGCGCAAAAATAAAAAAGCCCCTGATGAATCAGAGGCTTTATATTTCAACTAAATGTTGACTTAGTTTTTGAAATTAGCGAAATTTGAAACCGTTACCTGGTTTACAAAATAATATTTTTTGCCATTGATAACATCATTTGTAATTCTGTAAGGTGTAATCTGAATAAGGCCTTGTGAAGAAGGTTTCAAATTAGCTAAATCAGAGGCGGAAAAAGTTACCGATGTAACATTGCCTGCAACTCTTTTTTCCGCATATTCACTACCCGATGCTAAGATATATAAAAGCGTATCGGCATTAGTTGCACCACCTTGCAGCGTAAAAGTATAACCACCTGAAAGAGAAACCTCAGTAACGCTGCTGGTAATTTTAGGGTTATTAGGGAAAGGAGTATAATCGTAAGTAAACGCTTGTACATTTGATGAACCACCGACATTCCAATTAGAACCACTGCTAAATGAAATGCCTTGAAAATCGGTTTGAGAAGGAGTAAATACATAAGCATTATTGGTTTGCTTAGCTAAACTTTTAGTATTTACGCTCACAGTACCTGCATCTACAAAAGTTGAAGAACCTAAAGCGGAAGGAAATACCGCAACAGCAGTGCCTAAGTCTATTGAGGTCTCGAAGCCACCTACATTTTGAGTAGTAACAGTTTTAATACCCACTAATACGCCATAGGCATCGTTGTAGTTAAATAAATCTGCAGTATTCACAGTAGCAGGGGTGT
>CAYSGX010000548.1:0-781 GCA_964430605.1 uncultured Chitinophagaceae bacterium | reverse complement strand
GTTATCATCGTCATCATCATCTTTTTTACAAGAGGTAAGCACAACTGAAGTGGTAACAAACAACATCAAGAAATAAAACATTGATTTTTTCATGGTATATGGTTTTTGGTTTAAAATATTCTTGTGGCAAAGTTGCCTAATATTATACTTTAAACCTACTACGAACATCTACGTATTTTGCTTTCAGAGTATTTAGTACTGCTCATTTTCATTAGGGAAGTCTTTCGATTTTACATCGCTTACATAGTGTGCCACAGCGCCTTTTATATCGTCATACAATTCTAAATATCTTCTGAGGAAACGAGGTTTAAATTCATAAGTCAATCCCAACATATCGTGGCTCACCAATACCTGCCCGTCAACACCATTGCCTGCTCCAATGCCAATAATAGGTATTTGCAGTTCTTTAGAAATTTTTGTTCCTAAGGCAGCGGGTATTTTTTCCAATACTACAGAAAAGCAACCAATGCTTTCCAGCATTTTGGCATCGCTTATAAGCCTTGTTGCCTCTTCTTCTTCTTTGGCGCGTACGGTATAAGTGCCGAATTTATAAATTGACTGAGGGGTTAAACCTAAATGCCCCATTACCGGTATTCCGGCTGTTAGTATTCTTATAATAGATTCTTTAATTTCTTCGCCACCTTCCAGTTTTACGGCATGTGCGCCCGATTCTTTCATTATTCTTATGGAAGATTCCAAAGCTAATCTTGAGTTGCCCTGATAAGAGCCAAAAGGTAAATCTACCACTACTAATGCTCTTTTAACGGCACGCACTACCGAT
>CAYSGX010000547.1:0-2068 GCA_964430605.1 uncultured Chitinophagaceae bacterium | reverse complement strand
AGAGCATCTGACTACGGATCAGAAGGTTTGGGGTTCGAATCCCTACGGGTGCACTTCTTCTTTAAGGCAGTTTTATATGCCAAGCCTTTACATCATTTACAGCGAAAAATTAGACCAATACTATATTGCTGCAACTAATAACTTATTGATAGAGTCGAATTAAACTCAACAAATACTAAGTAGTCATAAAAAGCCCCAAAGATTTCTCTTTGAGGCTTTCTTTATTTTCAGGAATAAATTATTATTTCAAAAACAACATATCACGGTATTTTGGCAATACCCACAACACATCGTCAGTAATAAGCTCTAACTGGTCGGCATGGTTGCGAATGATATCGAATAATGGTTTTACCTTTTCGCAATAGTATGCCGCCTTTTCGTGAGCAGTTTTTGTTTTGTCAGCTTTATCTTTTTCAGCCAACAACTTATCTACACCTACTTTTAAAGCATTAACGTGTGTAGAAATGGCATTCAGCAAATCTAACTGCGCTTTATAGGCAGTAGCAGGGGCTTTTAAAGCTTTTAAACCTGTAACGTTTTGAATCAACTCGTTTTGATATTTTATGCCGGAAGGTATGATGTATGCTAAAATTAAGTCGCGCAAAACTTTAGTTTCAATCTCTAATTTCTTAGCATAGATTTCCTGCTGAATTTCATAACGCGCTTCTAATTCTTTCTCGCTTAGTACACCGCTCTTAGAGAATAACTCTTTCGATTTTTTACTCATGTAAAAATCTAAAGCCTCAGGGGTAGTTTTAGCATTAGATAAACCACGCTTGGCAGCTTCTTTCTCCCATTCTTTACTGTAGTTATCGCCTTCAAAAATTATCTTCTTGGATGATGTGATATATGAACGAATAATTTTCAGAATAGCTACTTCTTTTTGCTCGCCTTTAGCGACTAATTTATCTACTTCAGCTTTAAAATCTTCTAATGTTTTACCCATAATGGTATTTAATACCGTCATCGGTGAAGAACAATTGGCTGAAGAACCTACAGCGCGCACTTCAAATTTATTACCTGTAAAAGCAAATGGTGAAGTCCTGTTCCTATCGGTATTATCGAGCATTAAATCAGGAATCTTGCTGTGTATATTCAGCTTCAAATCTGTTTTATCCTGCTCATCAAACTTATTCAAATCTACTTTCTTCTCTATTTCATTCAGCAGGTTGCTCATCTGCGAACCAATAAAAACTGAAATGATTGCCGGTGGCGCTTCGTTGGCTCCTAAACGATGGTCGTTTGATGCCGATGCGATAGAGGCACGCAACAAATCAGAATAATCGGCAACGGCTTTTACCGTACACACGAAGAAGGTTAAAAATTGCAGGTTGTTTTTTGGTGTTTTACCGGGCGACAAAAGATTTTTTCCGGTGTTGGTGCCTAAGCTCCAGTTATTATGTTTTCCGCTACCATTTACACCCGCAAATGGTTTTTCGTGCAGCAATACTCTCAAATTGTGCCTGTGCGATACACGGTCTAATAAATCCATTACCAATTGGTTGTGATCTACGGCTACGTTGGCTTCTTCAAATACAGGGGCGCATTCAAACTGGCCGGGCGCTACTTCATTGTGGCGGGTCTTAACGGGAATACCCAGTTTCCATGCTTCTTTTTCAAAATCGACCATGAAAGAATAGGCTCTCTCAGGTATGGTTCCGAAATAGTGGTCTTCCAGCTCCTGGCCTTTTGATGGCGAATGCCCTATTAAGGTTCTGCCTGTCAGCAATAAATCAGGACGTGCATTAAACAATGCGCTATCTATTAAGAAGTATTCTTGTTCCCAGCCTAAAGTAGCGTGAACCTTTGTAACATTTTTATCGAAATATTGACAAACGGGAACTGCCGCTTTCTCTAAATAATGAATAGAGCGCAGCAAGGGTGATTTATAATCTAATGTTTCACCGGTATAAGAAACAAATATGGTAGGTATGCAAAGTGTTTTTCCTTCGCCAATTTGCATTAAGAATGCAGGCGAAGTGGGATCCCATGCAGTGTAACCTCTTGCCTCAAAAGTAGTGCGAATGCCGCCCGAAGGAAAACTGGAGGCATCTGGCTCTTGTTGTGC
>CAYSGX010000546.1:0-2081 GCA_964430605.1 uncultured Chitinophagaceae bacterium | reverse complement strand
CCTCCGGCACCGCCACTACCACCACTACCATTATTACCAGATGTTCCTGTAGTATTAGTTGTCCCTCCACTGGCAGTGCCACCGGCACCACCCGATCCTGTACTGCCACCGGTTCCTGAACCACCGTTTCCTCTTGCGCCACCATTGGCAACAAGGTTTACCGGCACTCCACCTGTAGCTGTGCCTGTAAAAGTGCTATTTCCTCCGGCAGTACCGGCACCACCACCCGATCCATCACCGCCATTGCTTCCGCCACAGCCTCCCGAGCCTATACTATAAGAAAATGATGAACCTGGAACTACATTGATAGTTATAGTAGTATAAGCGCCTCCACCTGCGCCTCCACCACCACGAGTATTAAATAGTCCTCCATTACTGCCACCACCACCTCCGCCTCCGCCACCACCAGCACCATACACCGCTACGGTAATAGAAGTAACGCCACATGGCACTGTCCATGTTCCTGAAACAGCAGCAGCGTTACACGCTGCCGCACCGGGAAAGGTTACATCCTGAGCGCTTAAAACATTGATAACCGAAAGGAAAGGAAGTACAAAAAGTAATAATTTTTTCATTGCTGGTTGTTTTTTATAAAGTCGAAGCACTACAGGCTTCATTTGCTTTTTTTAGGAATCTTAAATAAATGCTTAATAGATCAGCTAACTTTAGTTTTCCTTAAAAAAACAGACTGTGAAAATAACAAATAGTTGGCAGTTGAATTTTACCTGAAAGAAAACGAGCCACAACTAATTGGAATATAGCTATTTATTGGTTTCGCCTTTCAATTTCTTTTTTCAGCAGCGTTAATTCTCTGCTTACCTGCCCGCCCACCGAACTGTTTTCTTGTGCTCTGCGAAGCAGATAAGGAATAACGTCTTTTACCAGGCCGTAAGGAATTAGTTTCAGAGCATTAAAACCTGCCGCTGCCAAGTTGAAAGTAAGGTTTTCGCCCATACCATAAAGCTGGCCAAATGTTATATTGGCATGATTTCTCGGAATACCTTTTTCATCCATTCTTTTAGTTAAGTATTGATTGCTGTATTCGTTATGAGAGGCACAACAAAACGAAAGGGTATCTAAATTTTTCAGACAATAATCTATGGCTGCATTATAATCTTTATCTACTGCAATTTTATTTTCATGTATGGGGCTGGGGTAGCGCATTTTTTTCGCGCGTTCTCTTTCTTTTTCCATGTAAGCACCACGTACCAATTTAGCTCCATATACATATCCTTTTTTAGCGGCTTGCTGATGCACTTCCATTAAATATGCCAAGCGATTTTTGCAATACAACTGAATGGTATTAAAAACAATGGCTTTTTCAGTATTATAATGCTGCATCAATTCATCAATTAAATCATCTAACGGCTTTTGAATCCAGGTTTCTTCAGCGTCCCAATAAATTTGAATACCGGCTTCTTTACACGCTTTACTTATTTTATGCAGCCGCTCTTTCAGCCTTTCATATTCTTTTTCTTCAGAAGCAAATAATTTTTTTTCAGCCTGAATTTTTTCTAATAATTCAAACCTGCCCAAGCCTGTTACTTTAGCGCTAATTACCGTTACATTACTGTTGGACCTGGTGTACTGAATAGTTTCTAATTTATGTTTGCAGGTAGCTTCATATTCATCTTCGGTAACCTTACCTTCAATACCATAATCTAAAATTGTTTTAATGTTCGACTTGCCTAATTGTTCAATAGTAATTTCACATTCTTTCAGTGTTTCGCCACCACAAAACTGCTCATAGACAGTATGCTTAATTAATGGTGAAACGGGCAGATGAAATTTCAAAGCCAACGGAGTAAACTTAGCGCCTAACGACACCAACGTTTCGCTGCTAAAAAGTTTAAATAGCCGATATGATTTGCGCAATTGCCAATCGCTTTTTGCAGCAAAGGCAATTTTTGTATCCTCAAAATTCAGGGCAGAAAGTGTATTTATATCCATAGAACGAAAACAATGGTAAATTTACAGTTGTTTACACTATAGTAAAAGAAAAAACTTGTCGCTCAATTTTCAATCTATAGATTCTTTTTTGCCTTTTGAGAAAAAACCTTTTTTGGTTTTGGGGCCATGTA
>CAYSGX010000545.1:1115-2087 GCA_964430605.1 uncultured Chitinophagaceae bacterium | reverse complement strand
GGACGGGGTTACAATAGTTTATACCGTAAAGCATCAGACTAATATTGAAATATAAGCGGTATTATTTACCCTGAAACTTGGCTTTTCTTTTCTCCAAAAACGCGGTAGCGCCTTCCTTAAAATCTTCGGTTGAGGCACAATGAGCAAAGGTATCTATTTCAAATTCCAGTCCGTTTACTTCGTTGTTAAAAGCAGCATTTACACTTTCAATTACTTTAGCGATGGCTACAGGCGCTTTGGCGGCAATTAGCTGTATCGTTTCGCTGGTGGTTTCAAGCAGGGTTTCGTTATGACCTAATTGATTTACCAAACCCATTCTGTATGCTTCAGCACTGTTAATCATCTTTCCGGTCATTAACAATTCAAAAGCCCTGCCTTTGCCAATTAATTGTGTTAAGCGTTGTGTGCCGCCATAGCCGGGTATAATGCCCAGGTTTACTTCAGGTTGCCCAAACTTCGCGTTTTCGCCTGCAATGCGAATATGGCAAGCCATTGCCAATTCACAGCCTCCGCCTAATGCAAAACCATTTACTGCAGCGATTACAGGCTTGGGCGCATTTTCAATCATGTTAAATACTTCGTGTCCGGCAGCAGCAAGCTGTTTAGCATCTTCTTTATTTAGGCCGATAAATTCAGCAATATCAGCACCGGCAGCAAAAGCTTTATCGCCTTTTCCGGTTATGACAGCGCCTTTCAATTCAGGTTCGTCATACAGGCGTTTTACGGCAATTTTCAGCTCGGCAATCAGTTCTCTGCACAAGGCATTCATTTTGTTTTCTCTGTTGATGGTAATGATTAAAACTTCTTCATCAACGGTTACTAGTAAGTGTTCAAATTCCATAATGATATTTTTTGTCGTGATAAATGGTGTATTTGTTATGTAAAATTTCAGATTGAATACCACAATAGAAACATAGGTTTAGTAGCTTATAACCGTTGCTGCTATTGTTAACTTTGCTTGCAAAGCTATAA
>CAYSGX010000545.1:0-1105 GCA_964430605.1 uncultured Chitinophagaceae bacterium | reverse complement strand
TTCATTTTTAAGTGAAACATAGAAACGCAAGCGTTTAAACATAGCCGCTATAATTTCAATCACTGAAAACCTAAATCATCAAACATTACAGCAATAAAATTCTATGATTTTTCTATGTGGTTAAAAATGTTTTTTAAATAAAAAAGCCCCGAAATTTTCGAGGCTTTCAGTATCATTTTATTTAACTATTTTTTCAGGTAATCTTCGGTGTAAACAATAGCAACTTCATCTTTTTTCAGGGAAGCATCTAAAGCGGTTACTTCAATTTTAGTTTCTTCTTTAGTATTTTTTGAAGAATGTCCGGTATCGGTTTTATCTACTGCAATTAAAGGCGCGATAGCCAACCCTACCAGTGATGATAATTTAATTAAGATATTCATAGACGGGCCTGAAGTATCTTTAAATGGATCGCCAACAGTATCGCCCACTACGGCAGCCTTGTGCGGTTCAGATTTTTTGTAGAAAATTTCTCCGTTAATTTCAACACCTTTTTCAAAGCTCTTTTTGGCGTTATCCCACGCGCCACCGGCATTGTTTTGGAAAATAGCCCACAACACACCGCTCACGGTTACACCTGCCATATAAGCGCCCAATGCTTCAGCGCCCATAACAATACCAACAATAATAGGCGTGATAATAGTGATAGCGCCCGGCAATAACATTTCGCGTAAAGCGGCTTTGGTAGAAATTTCCACACACTTGTCATATTCAGGTGTTCCTGTGCCTTCTAAAATTCCCGGTATTTCCCTGAACTGCCTGCGCACTTCATTCACCATATCCATAGCCGCACGACCCACGGCACTCATGGCTAATGCTGAAAAAACAACCGGAATCATTGCGCCCACAAACAATGCCGCTAACACATCGGCTTTGAAAATATTAATACCATCAATACCCGTGAAAGTAACATAAGCGGCAAATAATGCTAAAGCAGTTAAAGCAGCCGAAGCGATTGCAAATCCTTTTCCGATAGCAGCGGTTGTATTACCTACTGAATCTAATATATCAGTTCTGCCGCGCACTTCTTCCGGTAAGCCTGCCATTTCAGCAATACCACCAGCGTTGTCGGCAATGGGGCCGAAAGCATCGATAGCTAATTGCATAG
>CAYSGX010000544.1:1779-2098 GCA_964430605.1 uncultured Chitinophagaceae bacterium | reverse complement strand
AAAAAACAATATAAATATTTAAGTAAGTAAGAACTTCTTTTAAAATCCAATATAAACACAAGCAGCATGTTGGTATAAACAGTTAAAGATAATTAGCCAACAAGACAAAACAGCGGAAAAAACTTCAAAGCAAAAAAGGTATTCCTGTGAAAAAACAAAATTTCTATATTTACCCCCTGCAATGATAACCAAATCACATACCGTAAAAGATATTTTAAATCATAACCATTTTTTGGAAATGGTGCTGGAGCGTTATGATATTCGGCTGCATGAACAGCGTCACAGTCTGGAAATAGTTGCCCGTACTACAGGTGTTGAA
>CAYSGX010000544.1:0-1769 GCA_964430605.1 uncultured Chitinophagaceae bacterium | reverse complement strand
GCGAAAAACCTTTTTCAAAAGATAATTTATTACATTACGATATTCCGGTGGTGTTAGATTATTTAGAAAGAACCCACCGCTACTATTTAGGCAAGCGGCTGTTTGAACTGGAAAGCAGTGTGCATGAAGTTTGCGCTGAAAATTACAAAGACTATTACCTGCAAATGTTGTTGCACAATTTTTTTACAGAATTTAAAACTGAATTGTGGGAGCATATAGAAATGGAAGAAAATTTCCTGTTTCCGCATATCAATTTTTTACAGGCGGCTCAAAAAGGCTTTTGCCCTGTTGAGGCCAGGCGCAAACTCAAAAATTTTTCCGCGGAAAAATTTACTGCCGATCATAATGACGATTCAGAAAAACAGCTTTCAGAATTGTTTGATATTTTGGATTATCTCTTCCCCGACACACACTTCCTTTCTCCGGTTTCAATCTTAAAACAGCAGTTGCGTTGTTTTGAAAAAGATCTGCACATTCATGCTTTAGTAGAAGATGATGTGTTGATGCCCAAGGTTTTGGCATTAGAAAAAAGCCTAATTACTGCTCTTTAAATCAGTTTAATCAGCACCGCTTTGTCAATTTATCGTCATTTAGAGTTTTCTATTCGGAATAAGTCTAAATAAATATAACTTTGTTGCGGAAATTAAAAAACTAAAACTTTTAAAATGAAAAACCTTATGAAACAATTACTGGTAGTGCTTATTGCCGCCACAACTTTTGTCGCTTGTAAAAAAGACAAAAAAGATTTGCAGATTCCTGATAATTATGATGGTTCAACCTACGCTGCAAACACCGTTCAGGAGCAGGAAATAAAAGCGCAGCTTACCGCACTGAGCAACGAAATGAAAAAAGGCAGAGTTGCAGGGGCAACCGTAGATGCAGGTACATTAAACAACCTTTTCACTGCCGGCACAAAATCTTTAAGCAGCATTACTGTTAGCCAGTATCAGGCAAAAATTCCGGTTTTGCTGAACGAACTGGCAGCAGCAAGCGGAGGCGCTTATGACGCTACACAACCTGTAAGCGGACAAGGCGGCACTTATGGCGGCAGCAGCAAATATCTGTTTGACGAAAACGGAGTGGAATTGGAACAGTTGGTAGAAAAAGGTTTGTTTGGCGGTGCGTTGTATAACTACGCAAGCTCACAAATTCTTACAGGCAATGTTGACCAGGCTAAATTAGATAAAGCATTGGCTTTATTCGGTGCGCACCCCGATTTTGCCAACAGCAATGATGCTTCAAAACACGATAACGCTGATGTTTTTACAGCAAACTATTCAGCAAGAAGAGATGATAACGCAGGCAATGGCGTTTATTTAACGCTCAAGAAAAACTTTATTAAAGCGCAAGCTGCCATTAAAGCGGGCGAAGACTATAATGAAGAGCGCGATGAAGCGATTGAGCAAATTTTGTTGAGCTGGGAGAAAAGTCTGGCGGCAACCATAATCAATTATTCTTACGACATTATTAATAAATTGTCAGCTACAACTCCCGATGATGCTTCAAGAGCAGGCGCATTACATTCGTTGGGAGAAAATTCGGGTTTTGTTGCGGGCTTTAAGTTTGTTGCGCGTAAAAAAATTAAAGATTCAACCATAGATGCCATATTGGCAAAATTGCGCTATCCATACAACGGCACAGCTACCATACACGAGTTTGCTAAAAACCCGACTCAGGGAGTAGCAGATTTGCAGGAAGTAATCAGCTTGTTAAAGCAAGAGTATGGTTTTTCTGATGCTGACCTTGACGGATTTAAAAAGAACTGGGTA
>CAYSGX010000543.1:0-2108 GCA_964430605.1 uncultured Chitinophagaceae bacterium | reverse complement strand
GGATAATTAAGAGCAACCAAACTCTATTATAAAGATAAGTTTCTCCTTTCAAAAAACGTTGCACATATCGGTTTACTACGGAATAATTAAATATTCCTGCTTGTTCTACGGCTTGCTTGTCCAGGTAATCATCAATTAAAAACCGCCAGTCTTTTTGCAGCCATTCGATTAATGGAATACCGAATCCCCATTTCGGGCGGGCAAATAGTTCCTTCGGAACAAAATCATACAACACTTCTTTCAGCAGAAACTTAGTAATGCCTTTTTGCTTTCTTAAATCTTCGCTGAGGTTTAGCGCAAAATGTATTAAACGATAATCAATCAACGGCACACGCACTTCCAACGAATGTTGCATACTTGCACGGTCAACTTTCACCAACAAATCATCTTGTAAATAATATTTCAAATCGAACAGGGCTTGTTCTTCCGTGAAACTTAATTTCCTGTTCGGGGTAAATATTTTTTCATCAAAAGAAAGTGTTTGTTTAAAATCAGGATACAATAAATTGTCTATTTCATTTTCTGAAAAACAATATTGCTCCTGAGAAAAAATATGCGATTTCAGTCGGTTTTTATTTTCGTAATCAAAAAGAGTTGCTGCTCTTTTGTACCTGTTGTCTCCAAGTTTCAACAGGCTGCCAATGGGTTTTCTGAAAGTATTTATTAAAGGATTATTCAATCGCTTACCCCACTGATATGTGCCATAACCCAAATAAGTTTCATCGCCTCCATCGCCTGAAAGAATTACGGTTACATGTTCTCTTGCAAATTGCGACACCAACAGCGTAGGAAAAGCGGAACTATCAGCAAAAGGCTCATCGTAAGCATCAAATACCGTGTCTAATAAATCCAAAGCATCTTTATAAGAAAGTATTTTTTCGTGATGCTCGGTTTTTAAATGTTGCGCTACTGCCCGTGCATAATTTGCCTCGTTAAATTTCCCTTCTTTAAAACCGATAGAAAAAGTTTTAACAGGTTTGTCGGAAAGTTTTTGAGCTAATGCCGTTACCAAACTCGAATCTATTCCTCCGCTTAAAAATGTTCCGAAAGGTACATCGCTTATCATGCGATATTTTACAGAACTTAAAAGCAATTCTTTCAGTTTACTTTTTGCTTCATCAAAATTGGAAATTACTTTTTCTTCAACCTGCTCTTCTAATTTCCAATAAGCGTTTATCTCAAATTTATTTTTTCCGATTACGGCATAGCTTCCCGAAGGAAATTTTTCAATGTTATTGTAAACGGAATGTGGCGAGGGAATATAGCCGAGATATAGAAACTGGTTTAACGCCTGCTTATTCAACCCGCCTTTATTCAGCTTAGAAAGTTGATTAAACGATTTTAATTCGGAAGCAAAAACAAAATCATTTTCGTTGTGATAATAGTAAATGGGTTTGATGCCCATTCTGTCCCTGTATAAATAAAGCAGTTCGTCTTTGGTATCGTAAATGGCAAAAGCAAACATACCGTTCAGCTTATTCACAAAGCCTGTTCCCCACTTTGCAAATGCTTCTATAAGCACTTCGGTATCGGAAGTGGTTTTAAGCTGAATATTTAATTCTTGGGCAATTTCACGGTAGTTGTAAATTTCGCCATTAAATGCAATCACGTATCTTCCGCAATGAGAAAACATGGGCTGATTGGCGGCAGACGACAAATCAATAATGCTCAATCTTCTGTGTCCTAAACCGATAATGTTATTAAAATAAAATCCCGCAGCGTCAGGTCCTCGATGTGTGAGCGCGTTGGTAATATTTTCTAAATCAGGCTTAGAAAAATTATTATTGAAACTTAAAAAACCTGCTATGCCGCACATGAAATTTTGAAATGAAACTCAATATTACTGAAAGTTATGAGATTTGCGACATAAGCGGAAAACTATCTTGCTGAAAACGGATGCGATGCCAAAGGTTTAGCCGCAAAAGGGTGATAATTGCCCGTAAGTCCGATTGGTTTTGCATTACGGATTGTATGAACAATTTCAATTGATTTTCGGGCTTCATTTAATCTAAAACCTTTTCCTTCCAAAATATTTTTATAGCTCTCAGTATGCAAATCGGTAAATCCATCGCTGAATTCAATTTCGTCATTACCAATTTTCATAGACC
>CAYSGX010000542.1:0-2111 GCA_964430605.1 uncultured Chitinophagaceae bacterium | reverse complement strand
TATTGCCAAACATCATGTTCCATTCTTCGGGCGAGTTAGATTCTTCCATAATCAGGTAGCGTCTCAACTGCACAATAATATCTAATGGACTGATATTGACAGGACACTCCTGAACACAAGCGTTACAAGTGGTGCAGGCTCTTAATTCTTCTATCTTAATATAATCGCCTAACAGGGCTTTGTTGTCGGTAAAATCAAGTCCGTGCGTATCAATATTTTTACCCACTTCGTCCAAGCGGTCGCGCGTATCCATCATAATTTTACGAGGCGACAAAAGTTTCCCTGTGGTATTGGCAGGACAAGCGGCTGTGCATCTTCCACATTCGGTGCAGGAATAGGCATCTAACAAATTCTTCCAACTTAAATCGGTAACGTCTTTTGCACCAAATTTTCCGACAGGGGCTTCACCTTCGGGAGCAGCCGCAAAAGCCAAATTTGGGTCTAACATGCTTTTTACTTCTTTGGTAATTGCAGGCATGTTTTTGATTTCGCCTTTAGGCTCTAAACGCGAAAAATAAGTGTTCGGAAATGCCAGCAGAATATGCAGGTGCTTTGAATAAGTAACATACACCAGCAACGCCAAAACGCCAATGATATGTCCCCACCAACCGAAACGTTCAACAGCAACAAGCAAGCCTGCGGGCAAGCCCTGCAAAGCAGGACCAATAATATTACTGCTTATGGCAAAGCCGTAGGAGTTAGCGCCTTTTTGCAGTTGCAAAGCCACATCAGCCCCATTCATACTGAATATGCAAACAATCAGATAAATTTCAGAAAGCAAAATGATATTAGCGTCTAACTTAGGCCAGCCGTTCAGTTCTGATTTTACCAAACGAGGCACTTTCAGCAGGTTTCTCCTTGCTAAAAAAGAAAAAGTAGCGACAAATGCCAACACCGAAAGAATTTCTATAAAGCTGATAACGAAATAATACAGGCTTTCAAAAAATGTTCCTTCTGCCAAATGCCAGAGAAAACGATGCTGCCCTGAAAAGCCGTCAATAAATATTTCAATCAGTTCTACTTGAGTAACTACAAAAGCCAGATACAAAAACAAGTGTAATACTGCGGGAATCCAGTTCTGAAACATTTTCTTTTGCCCGAAAGCCACCAACAGCATGGTTTTTAATCTTTCAGAAGGATTATCGGTATAAGTTTCGTCTTTTTTGCCTAATTGAATATTTCTGTAAATGAAGCGGACACGTTTATAGAAAAAGAAAAAACTGATGCCTGACACAATGGCGAATAAAACTATTTGTACAATCTGCATAAGCGTGTGGATAGATTTCGGTTTCTAAGTTATTGTATTAATCTTATTTTCCGCAAAATTGTTTAAAATTTTGACAACTGCAACGTAACTTTAAAACGTATAAATAATTTGTTATGAAAACATTTCTGCTAACCGTGCTGTTTTTTGCTGCAACTTTTTTGCTGAAAGCCCAGACATTTAAGTACCTCGACCTGCGCACTCAAAAGCAAATTCTGAATAAAACTTTTCCGAAAGCGGATATAAATGTGTTGGTAAAGGGCGATTTGAATTTAATTAAAAAAGCTGCGGAAAAGCACGGAGCAAAATACAAATACGGCTACGGAAATATTGCGGCAGTGAATGTTCCGCTGAATCGGTTTAACGATTTTTGTTCCGAAGAAGGCATTGAGTTTGTTGAAAATGCCGATATACCTGTGGTGCGCTTGGCTGAACAGGCATTGCAGTTGACCAATGTAAATCAGGTACACAGCGGGCAATCGCCCTTGCCAAAATCATACACAGGCAAAGGCGTAATTATGGGCGTTATAGACGATGGCATTGATTTCGCCCATGCCGATTTCAGAAATGCCGACAGCAGTACAAGAATAAGATACATTTGGGATCAGCGTGCGTCAAATGTAAACAGCCCTTTGCCCTACAATTACGGCAGAGAATGGACAGCCGACCATATTAATGCAGGTATTTGCACCCATGCCGAGCCTGTTTATAATCCGGGCGGATATTCGTCATTCGGGCATGGCACTACAGTGGCAGGTATTGCCTGCGGAAATGGTTCGGCTACCGGAAAATATATTGGCGTTGCACCCGAAACCGATATTATATATGTAGCCATAAATAATCAGGC
>CAYSGX010000541.1:0-2111 GCA_964430605.1 uncultured Chitinophagaceae bacterium | reverse complement strand
GTGTTTCCCGCCTCTTGGCGGGAAACACAATGGCAGTAAATCGTACACCATACCAAATCTATGTTCCTATGTGGTTTAAATTATTTTTCACATGGTATTTCTGTCCACGTGGTAGCTATCAATCATGCCTTATGGCTCAATCGTCTATTTTTTTATGCGCAACCTTTGTTAGCAGTAGTATAATGCCAAATATCAAAGATTTAACTTTGTTTTCAGTCATAACTTAAAAATATTTATGAGGGCTGTTTGTAAAAAGTTACCACTACTTTTTGTTTTGTTTTTTTCCTTCATGCTGAATGTATCTTTAGCTTCGGAAAAAGACAGTACGGTTACCCGGTCTTACGATACTACAGAAGTTTTACAATTCTTTAATAAATATGGTTTTGAAATAAGTAACGAAAATCATTTCCCGCTTTACCAACAGATATATACACTGAAAGATATTCCCTATAAATATTCGGGACGAAACGAATCATCGGGACTGGATTGTTCAGGCTTTACCATTTGTGTTTACGACAAGGTGTTTAATCATAAGCTGTCGGGTGGTTCACGGGATATTTTTTCTAAAACTGAAAACATACCCGACAGAAAATTACAGGAAGGCGATTTGGTTTTTTTCAGAATAAAAAAGAATACCATCTCGCATGTAGGTATTTACCTCGGCAATGGAAAGTTTGCCCATGCCACCGTGCATGGCGGCATTATGGTTAACGACCTTTCAGAAACCTACTATAAAAAGTATTACTACAAAGCCACCCGTGTGTTGCTAAACAGCCTTAGCAATTTCAGCGAATAAATTTGCTGCTATACAATTGCAATATTTTATTGTGGAAAGTGTTTATACACTATTTCCTATCATTGCATTTATAACGTGGAAGCAAGAACCAAAGCCAAGCTGTTTATTGTTTTTTTGATACTCATAGTAATATTCAGTGTTACTATGCTTATCAGAAAAGTAGTGCTCATACCGCAAGTAGCCAATGATGCTTTGGCGGAAACTATCGACACACTTTCCAGCCATCCTAAAGAATATTTTTATGGCTATGATTTAGATAGTTTTGAAATAGTGAAATCGAAAGTGAAGAACGGGCAAACTTTCAGCGATTTACTGGGCGCTTATGGCATTAACTACAATACTATTCTCGAACTGGAAAGAAATAATAACACCTCATTCAGTGCCCGAAATATTATAGCCGGAAAATCTTACGCAGTGTTACTAAGAAAAGATACCGTAAACTATCCGGCATATTTTATCTATGAAGCCAATACTATCGATTATTATATTCTCACATTGGAAGGCACACCGGGCATCACCAAAGTTTCGCGCGAAGTAGAGATAAGAAAAATGGAAGTAGAAGGTATTATTACTTCATCGTTATATCACGCCTTTGAATCGAGAAACCTGAGCATAAGTTTAGCAATGGAACTGTCTGAAATATTTGCATGGACAGTAGATTTCTACAAAGTACAAAAGGGCGATGCCTTTAAAGCTATTTATTACGAGAAGTTTGTAGAAGATAAATCTGTCGGAATAGATAGGGTAGAAGCGGCAGTATTTACACACTATAACAAGCCCTACTATGCCTTCCGTTTTAAAGAAGATGGTAAATACACTTATTTCGATGAAGCAGGGCAAAGCGCTAAAAAGTTGTTTCTGAAAGCGCCATTAAAATTCAGCAGAATAAGCTCTAAGTATAACCTGAAAAGATTTCACCCTGTGCTGAAAAGAACCAAGCCACATTTAGGCACCGACTATGCCGCCCCCACCGGAACCCCTATTATGACAGTGGGCGATGGGGTAGTGATAGAAGCAGGCTACACTGCCGGAAATGGGAATTATGTGAAAGTAAAGCACAACTCGGTATATACTACGCAATATTTGCACATGTCAAAATTTGGCGCGGGTATTAAAAAAGGTAAGCGTGTTAGTCAGGGTGATGTTATTGGTTATGTAGGCAGTACCGGGCTTGCCACAGGCCCGCACTTATGTTTCCGCTTTTGGAAAAATGGCAACCAGGTTGACCCGCTGAAAGAAAAATCGGTACAAACAGAGCCTGTGAAAAATGAAAATAAATACCCAGCGCCACGGGGTGTGTTTATCGGGCCATATG
>CAYSGX010000540.1:0-2122 GCA_964430605.1 uncultured Chitinophagaceae bacterium | reverse complement strand
GTTTCGGCAGGCTGTTCCAGCATTTGCAAAATAACCCTGTACACATTAATGCCCGCTGATTTTGAAAAATCTTTACCATTGATATATCTGAAAATTTCTTCCTGCATATTCAGCTTATAATCGGCAGCAAGCGACATTCTGCGGTCTTTCATTTCGCAGAAATATTTCAGCTTGTTGGCAAGCAGATAATTGTCGAAATGATTAGCCGCCAACTGCAAACGCTCGTCAAACTTTCTTACTTTCTGTTTTAAAAAATGCTGATTTTCAGTTTCGGCAAGCAAATATTGATTGTAGTAAAAATCCACATTTCTGAATGGCGTTTGCTGCAATTTGCTTTTGGTTATTTCAAGCACATGATTGTAATGTTTATCCAACCCGCGTTGCGTATAGGCTTGCAGCATATAGATATTTTCCTGCAAAGCGTTTTTAGAAAATTTTGAATAAGCCAAATACCGCTCCACTAATTTCAGCAAAAAACTCATCAAATGATTAATGTATTTCTCGTCATATTTTTTCTTCGGAAACAATGCTTTATAAACTGCTTCCCTCTTAATTTTTTTTGAAGCGAAAGTTGGCGCACAATTTTTCAGATAGAAATATAAATTGTTCAACTCTTCATTTTTATTAACGATAGGCGATTGCACCCACTCGCCACATTCCCGAAGTTCTTTCGCCTTAAACGTTTTGAGCAGTTGTATGAGCTTGCTGTTTTCCATAGTTCGGTTGTTTGGTTAGTAACTATTTAGCGTATTTTTTCTAAAAGACTTGCCAAGTTTTTGGGACTTGGCAAATCGGGAAATTTTGCATTTTTTCTCTGTACTTTATCCATAGCGATGGGTTTTAAACCCATCGCTAATGATAAGTTTGGTACATACTACTACGGATAAAGCGAGTGTATAAAATCACGACATTATCTTCATCCATTTCAATTCATCTTCAAATGTTTTCTGTTTGTGGTGTGCTTCCTGATTTTGAATATATCTTCTTACACTGTCTAAATTATTCGGACTTACTGAAAAAACAGCATAGCCATCCTGCCAGTCAAAAGTAAAATCAAAGAATTTTTGTTGATTAATCCAATAAGAAGATTTTCCTTTCAGAATTTTGGAAACATCACAAATTTTAATATCTGTTTTAATCGAAACAAGACAATGAACATGGTCTTCAATTCCATTCACATGGTCAAGATAAAATCCGTTTTCCAAAGCCGCTTCTTTCAGATATTTGAATAATCGTACAGAAATTTTCTTGGTTAAATCGGGCTGTCTGTTTTTTGTTGCCCAAACATAATGTAACCACACACTTGAATAACTTTGAGGCATAACATTGTATTTATTGTTTCTTGTTCTTGCTTATCCGTAGCGATGGGTTTAAAACCCATCGCTTATCTTTCTTTCCGCAGTCAAATCTACTCACATCTGCATACAATCCCAAGCAGTATTTTTAATTTTTTACTGATATTTTAATTAAAGAGACATGCCGATAAAACAAGTTAAATCTCTTTATTTTAAATCTCTTTATAAATATTTAAGAATAAATATCGACATAATTTTTACAAAAATTTCCTGATAAATTATACAAAATGTAATTGGAGTATAGCAAAGAATAGTTTTACATTCACATTGTAAAACAGCCAAAAGCCAAACAATATGAAAAAGCTGCTGAAAATATATATTGCCATGTTGCTGCCTTTCGGTATTTCGGCACAAACAATTTTTGTGTGGCCGGGAGATGCCAACAACGATGGTATTGTGAACAATCTCGATATTCTGAATGTAGGCAATGCTTTTACCACGCAGGGCAATGCCAGAGATATATTGCAGTCAGACTGGCTTAAAGCCGAAGTGCTGAAATGGAACGACACGCTCCCCAACGGACTGAACGCGGGTTATACCGATTGCAGTGGTAATGGTTTTGTGAATATTGAAGATGTGTATGCCATTGAACTGAACTATGGCGAAACCAATGAAAATTTCAATGGGCTGAATTTTGTTCAGGGCAGTATAAACGACCCTTTGCTTACCGTTGTGGCAGCCGACAGTTTTTGGCAGCCGGGCGATACCGTGTCGCTTACGGTTTTTGTGAACCAATCTGCTAATGACAGTATTTACGGTATCGCTTT
>CAYSGX010000539.1:333-2123 GCA_964430605.1 uncultured Chitinophagaceae bacterium | reverse complement strand
TGCTTCGCGGGCAACATGCAACGCCATGTCCACGTTGTTTCTTTTTGCCATAGAAATTTGTGCGGCAGTGGCTTTGCCTTCGTTTTTCAAAACGCCCAATCGCCAAGCCAGCAGTTGCGCTTTGGTAATTTCGGTAATCATTTCAGCCAGCTTTTTCTGCGTTAGCTGAAACGCGCCAATAGGTTTATCAAACTGAATTCTTTCCAAAGAATATCTCAAAGCGGTATCGTAGCAATCTAACGCCACACCTATTGCGCCCCATGCAATGCCGTAACGTGCAGAAGACAGGCAAGTCAAAGGTCCTTTCAAGCCTTCAATTTCGGGGAAGATATGCGATTTCGGAACGCGAACATTATTAAACACCAACTCGCCTGTGGCAGAAGCCCGCAACGACCATTTGCCGTGAATTTCGGGCGTAGAAAAACCTTCCATACCGCGCTCTACCACCAAGCCTCTTATTTTGCCCTGCTCGTTTTTTGCCCACACTACGGCAATATCGGCAAATGGCGAATTACTAATCCACATCTTAGAGCCGTTCAGAATAATATGGTCGCCATCTTCTTTGAAGCGTGTTTCCATGCCGCTCGGATTTGAACCGTGATTAGGCTCGGTTAAGCCGAAGCAGCCCATCAATTCGCCTTTGGCTAATTTGGGTAAATATTTTCTTTTCTGCTCTTCGCTTCCAAACTTGTAAATGGGATACATCACCAGCGAACCTTGCACCGAAGCCGTAGAACGAATGCCCGAATCGCCCCGCTCTATTTCCTGCATAATAATACCGTAAGAAATTTCGTCTAAGCCCGCCCCGCCATACTCGGTCGGAATGGTAGGCCCGAATGCACCCACTTCGCCCAAGCCTTTAATTAATTGTTTCGGGAAAGCGGCACGTTGCGCGTAATCTTCAATAATGGGCGTTAATTCTTTCTTTACAAAACTTCTTGCGGTTTCGCGGATTAACTTATGTTCTTCGGTAAGCAAATCGTCAATGCCGTAATAATCGTGGTGGCGGTATTTGTCGGTAAATGCTTTTTGTCCGTTTGAAGTTGCAGTAGTTGACATATTATTGTTTTTATTTCAAAGCAAAGTTATAACAATTTGGATGTTGAATTGATTTTGGATTAGCGAAACTTCTAATTATGAAAGAGGTCTGATGAAACTTTCTGGCACAAGCTAAAATAACGGACAATCTGGTGCAACCGGAAACTGTTTACTGATAACTTTCAGGTTTTACTTTGATTACCTGATAAGCGTAACACTGCCTTTTTTGCTCATTTTGTAGCCATCGAGAAATATAAGCTGCACCGTGTAAACATATACCTGAGGAGACATTTCCCTGCTTAAATAAGTACCATCCCATCCTTTATCCAAATGTTCCGAAGCAAATATTTTTTCGCCCCATCTGTTAAAAATATTCAGGTGAATTTCTTTCACCCCTTTGGCATTTACTTTAAACTCGTCATTAATGCCATCACCATTAGGTGTAAAGGCATTGGGTATGTAAATAATGTAATCGTTCACTACCACAATTTCTACCGAAGTTTCACCAACGCAACCTATAGTATCGGTAGCCACAATGGTGTAAGTAACTGAAGCCAGTGGCGCAGCAAAGGTATTATTGCAAGTATCACAACCCAATCCTTCCGAAGGTTTCCAGCTATAAGTTAAGTAAGGATCGTAATTACCGGAAACACTCACCACCGAAATAGTATCGCCAAAGCGAATGGTATCTATTACAAAATTAGGCTCAATCAACACCGGGAAAGGCTGCTCGTTTACAGTTTCACTTAAAA
>CAYSGX010000539.1:0-323 GCA_964430605.1 uncultured Chitinophagaceae bacterium | reverse complement strand
GTTTACATCGGTAACAGTTACCTCATAATTACCGGCAAATAAATTGGTGGCATCAGCACCGCTTTGCCCATCGCTCCATTCATATTCATAAGGCGGTGTACCATCTTGTGCCCACACGGTTGCTTCGGCATTATTTTCATTATAGCAGGCCATGGTGCTGTAGGTTGTTGCTGTTGGCAAAGGATACACCACCACCGTTTTAGATAAAGAATCGCCACAGCCAAAATCTGAAATCACTTTTTGCTGAATGGTATAATTGCCCACCGCCTGATAAACATGCGTGCCGTTAGTGCCCACGGCAGTTGTTCCATCGCCCAGCAACC
>CAYSGX010000538.1:0-2127 GCA_964430605.1 uncultured Chitinophagaceae bacterium | reverse complement strand
TTATTTAAGAATTGTTTTTTTGCACGGCACGTTTTTACGTGCCGTTTTTGTTTATTAAAGTTTTTGTTAGAAGATAATTACCAATGAGTAAAATTTTCACTTTTAAGCAATTTAAAGTTGAGCATGAATTGAGCGCCCAAAAAGTGGGTACCGATGGTGTTTTATTGGGCGCGTGGACTTTAGTAAATAATGAAGATTTACAAATATTAGACATTGGTACCGGCAGTGGCTTAATTGCTTTAATGCTGGCACAAAAAAGCACGGTTAACAGCATTATTGACGCTATAGATATTGATGAGCTTGCCTGCAAACAGGCGGCAAGAAACTTTGAAAATTCCGGGTGGAAAAACAGGCTTAAAGTTTACCATACTGCATTGCAAAATTTTCACCCTGAAAAAAAATATGATTTAATTGTTTGCAACCCGCCATTCTTTAGCGATAGCTTACAACCTGAAGATATTCCGAGAACACAGGCAAGGCATGATAATGCTTTAACACTAAAAGAAATATTGTTTCATGTAAATAAACTCATTCGGCACGAAGGCTTTTTCTCTATCATTTATCCTTTCGGGAAGAAAGAATATTTAATTGCCGAAGCTGCCAAAAACAACCTGTTACCCATAAGCGTTTGTGATGTTAAAGGCCATGAAAATGTTTCTGCAAAACGGGTAATGGCGTTGTTTCAACATACTGAAAAACTAATTGATTACAGGAAAGAAGAACTAATTATTGAGATTTCCAGAAATAATTATACCGAAGCCTATAAAGCCCTGACTAAAGATTTCTATCTGAACTTTTAGTTTCATCTTGGCAACGCCTGCAATAACTAACTGACAATTGAGGAACACCTTTTTGGTGAACAACTTACTAACCCCTCCCCATCCCTCTCCCCTTTGCGGAGGGAGTAATAATCCATTAGTCTAATGCCTTACGGTATAAACTATTGTAAATTTCAAAGCTGCCTTAACTCACGTGGTATTATTCTGCTATTACCAGCTTTTTGGTATAAGTAGCGTGTAGGTTTTTTAACTGCACAAAATAGATGCCCGCAGGAAATAATTGCAGGCTTATTGTAGTAGAGGTGCGGTTTGTTTTTTCAGCATACACCTTTTGCCCTGCCTGGTTGAAAATATCTATTTGATATTGCATGTGCATGTTGGCTGTTGCATGTTGAATGGTAATATTATTGCTTGCCGGGTTGGGAAATATCTTAAAATTTTCGGCAGTGTTCATTTCAGCAGTATTTACTATAGTAACGGCAAAGCAGGTAGAAGTATCGGTGCAGCCATGTTGCGTTATAGCTACAGCATAGTTGCCGGTGGTTGTGGCCGTGAATGTTTGGTTGGTATCATCGGCAAGTACTGCAAAGTTATTGCCACAATCGAGCCATTGGTAAGTTGCATTTACAGCATTGGCAGTGAAAGTGGGAATGGCTTCAGCTACGCTGGTATCGACAGCAGCTAAGGTGAGGTGTAGCAACACCATAGAGTCGCAGGTATTACCGCTGCCTGCCATTATGTATGCAGCGGTATTGTTGTCGGTGTAGTAGGTATTGCCATCTATCCATGTGTATGCATCGCAGGCGGTGATGGTATCGTTGCCTTTATTGGTATTGCAAGTGGTAACTACAAATACATCTGAGGTAGTAATGCCTATATAAGAATTGTCTAAATCAATATTTCCGAAGGTTAACGAAGAACTGTTATAATAGCCTGCTATTAGTACTTTGCCATTGTTATCTATAGAACAGCCGTTAGAACCATCATCTTTGCTCTTACCTGCTTTTTTTGCCCATAGCTGGTTGCCATTGGGGTCATATTTTACCAGAAATATTTCATCGCCCCCATTATTATTAAGTACTGTGTTGCCAAAGGTGATAGACGAACCGCTATATACACCCGTAACTACACTGTTGCCATATTTATCGGCAGAACATCCCTTTGCTTCGTCAGTATTACTACTACTTGCCCCTCTTACCCATAAGGTATTGAGCGCAGTGTCGAGTTTTAATAAGAAAGCGCCAAAGCTGCTGCCTGTATTAGCCAGTGTATCGGCATCAAATACTACGGTGTTGCTGGAATAATTACCGCAAATAAATACGTTGCCATAGCCATCAACAGCACAATC
>CAYSGX010000537.1:0-2127 GCA_964430605.1 uncultured Chitinophagaceae bacterium | reverse complement strand
TGAAAGATTTATTGAAATTTCATAATTAACGCTATAACATAACTTAACAACAACAAAATAATACAATCATATTCGATCCGTTTAACACAACCTAAAACATCACCATGCTAACCATTATTCTACTAATATTTCTTCCCTTATTATTAACTACCGTGTCTGTAATGTTTATGGACAACTTTTTTGAAAAAGCCGGTTATACCAAAGCAGATGCAAAAAAACCTTTTCTGAATCTCTTCACATTTTATAAAATCATTCACCGAAAACCGGGTTGGATGCTTTTATTCTTCTTCCCTTACGTAAACATTATTTTAATGATTTGGATGTTTACCGAATTTTTAAAATGTTTCGACAGAAGAGATATTCCGGCACAATTATCAGGTATATTTTTCGGTGTGGTTTATTTACCTGTATTGAACGCTACTTCCAATCCACATTACGTAGGCTTGGAAGGAGCCAAACAAAAATCATCGACCCGCGAATGGGTAGATGCTTTAATTTTCGCAGTTGTAGCCGCCACCATTATCAGAACTTTTATTGTTGAAGCATACACTATTCCCACTTCTTCAATGGAAAAAACTTTGCTGGTGGGCGACTTTCTTTTTGTGAGTAAATTTCATTACGGGCCAAGAGTGCCCAATACGCCCCTCTCCTTCCCTTTCGCGCACCATACTTTGCCGGTAGCAAATACCAAGTCTTATTTAGAATGGCTGAAACTGCCTTACTACCGTATGCCCGGCTTACAAGAAATTAAGCGCAACGATATTGTGGTGTTTAACTGGCCACAAGAAGATTTTCGTCCGGTAGATAAAAGAGAAAATTATATTAAAAGATGTGTGGGCGTTCCGGGCGATACCATACAGGTAAAGGCAGGCGATTTATACATTGGCAGCAACAAAGCTTTTGAACCAACCAATTTTGAATATCAATATTTAGTACAAACTGATGGCTCGCCACTGAACCCTAATATGCTCATGGAGATGAAGATTACCGAAGGCGGAAGACTGGCTCAACACAACGGCTTGTATCTTTTAACGCTTACTCCTGAAAATGTAGAAAAGATTAAAAGTTTTCCTGTAGTGAAACAAGTGCAAAGAAAAATTTCTCCCGTTGGTGAAATTGAACCGCAACGCTTTCATTACCCTTCCGATACTGATAAATTCCCGTGGAACGTAGATAACTATGGCCCTGTAGTAGTGCCTAAAAAAGATGCAACTGTTCAGCTAAACAAAGAGAATATTTTGTTTTACGAAAGAATTATTACGCTTTACGAAAACAATAAACTGGAAGTAAATGGCGATAAAATATTCATTAATGGCGCTGAAACTACTTCTTACACCTTTAAAATGAATTACTACTGGATGATGGGCGACAACCGCCACAATTCAGAAGACTCGCGCTTTTGGGGCTTTGTACCCGAAGACCATGTGGTAGGCAAAGCGTGGATTATCTGGTTATCACTCGACAGCTTCGGCAACTTCTTTGAGAAGATAAGATGGAACCGGTTGTTTAGTGTGATTCACAATATCGGCTGATACTTTTAATCAACTTAATTCTGTCAAAATCATTACAGCATTTATAGGCTGAATGCTTTCATAAATATCGTCTATGAAAGTTGTGCCATACCTGGCATAGTAAGGCAAAAAGTTTTCATAGCGTTCTTGTAAGATATTGTCAGGCAGCAGTTTATTACGGACTGCTTTTAGTTGGTTAATAGCTACTTCCTGTTTGTTTTTTTCAGCCCTGATAATTTTCTTTTCTAAATTATCCAGGTTATTCAGGGTTTGTTGTAGTTGCGCATCAACTGTGGCTTGTAACGTTACATCTACCGCGACAGTTTTCTCTTTTATTTGCTGAAACAGTTGTTGCAATTCATTGCGCTCTTTATCAAATTCGGGCAGGCTGCTGTTTGCCGAAATGTATTTCCTGATTAACGAATCTTCATCTGAAAAATATTCAGTAACGGGCAATTGTAACTTTTGCATTTTCTTTTGCGTGGCAGCATCAATAAGCAAAAAAGTATTTCTCTGAATTAAAATTGGGAAAGGCACTTTAAAAAACTCAAAAATATTTTTCTGTTCCAGCCAGTAAGACAATTCGCCACTACCGCCCACATAAGCTAAATTGGGC
>CAYSGX010000536.1:0-2127 GCA_964430605.1 uncultured Chitinophagaceae bacterium | reverse complement strand
CTACTATGCCCGCTATGGGAACAAAGGGCATAGTAGTGTGCGGCTACCTGATGTATTCATTACCGCTTGAAAGCTGGTTCAGATTAACATTGTGGATGGCGCTTGGAATCGCTATCTATTTTCTGTACAGCAGAAAAAATAGCAAGCTGAATAAGGAATAAAGATGTTTAACAGAAGTTACAACCTATTTCAAGCGCCTTAAAACAAAGCCTGAACACCCTTTGCATGTTTAAGTTTGTGAGCCAAAAGGTATTTTCTGCACCTGTTGCCACACCTGCCGCTGAAACGCAGTTCCCTCGGCAGCGATAGCAATAGTAAAAAACGCCTGTTGAATGGATGGTATTAAGGAATTGAAAACGGGATGCGAACTTTATGAAACATTGTCGGAAAAGTATAAATGGTGGAGCAAGAAGTATAAAACTTGTTCCAAGAAATACGGAGCAGGTCGGTAATTGTATCAAGAGTGGAGCGAAAAATATAAGTGGTGGAGCGAGAAAATAAAAACTGCTTCTCAACTTTTAAAAGCATGGAAGCAGTTTTACAAATAGTGGAGTGAGTTTGTTATGGTTTATATGTAGTGAACTTAATTTTACTGACCTGGTTGTATTGGGGGCTGGTTGCTCCGAAAACCGATTTTACATATTTCTTTACTTCCATTGCAATGTCGTAAAGTCCGTTGATGGGTTCGTATAGTGTTTCGTTTCTTGCAATCCGTGCATTGCTAAGGTTGGTATTTGCGTCAATAACGGCTGTGTTTCTTGCTTCAAGGTCTGCGGCTTGGGCGGTTAATGTTGCTATCTGTAATTCGGGTTCGTTGGGTGTGTAAGTTGGTTCGGATGCAACAAGGTCAATCAATTTTTTGAAGTTCTCTATTAAACTGTCGTAACTCTGTTGAGAAACAGATATAGATTTAGCTGTTTCAGTTGGTTCGCTATCAGGGGTTGAAGTGTCAGGTTTGGCAACTTTTTTTGCTCTGCTTCCCTGAATTTTTCGGTTGATGGTTTTTGCATCCTGCACTAAAGTGTCGCTTGCTTCGCTTGCATCCAAAGCGTTTACTATGCGTGTTGCTAATGGCTTTAAAGGATTGAAAGCTGCTTGTCGTGCATTGGTGGCATTGATGAATACGCTGTTTACAGTTGTCAGGTTTGTTAAGTCGTTTTGCGCTGTTGTTCGCAATGCCTGTAATGACGGAATTTGTATTGATGCCTTTGAAGGATTGTAACTACCTCCGTAGCCATTACAGAAAGAAATTAAATCTTCAAAGTTGGCTACATTTTTTGCGTGTCCTGTTTCTGATGTTGATGCCATGATAGTTGATTTGATAATTAGATAATTTGATGATTGTTTTTGTTTGCGGGACTTATGGGACGTTGGGGACAGTTGTTTGATGAAATTTGTTTGATGAAATATTTGTGTTTAGAAATTCAGATTGTGAAACTTGAAGTGCTGTTGCTATTCTGTCTAAGTAATCAAGTGTTATATTCTTTTTGCCCTGTTCCAACTTTGATACATACTGCTTGTCGGCATTGATTAAAGAGCCGAACTCTGTTTGTGTCATTCCTCTTTTCTCACGCAAGAGTTTTATTCTCTTGCCGATAATTTCGTTTGCTGTATATGTGAAAGAACTTTGCAAAGGAAATTTGTTAGAGTGAGAAAAAGGTAAACCCATTAGGACGACCAACAAAAAAGCCCTCGTTTGATTGGGGGCTTTTTGTTGATGCAATAGTATTGTGTTGCATTATCGGAATCTTAGTTAGTAGCTATAAGGTTCTAATCTTCCCATTTTTCCACTTGAATATCTCTGCTGTATCTCTTGCATTTGTTCGGATGTAGTAGCTACGAATGGTCCACCATAAACTATTGGCTCATTATGGGGAGTGCCACTTCCAAGCATAAATTGCAGTTCTTCTTCACTTGCTTTTATAGTAATACTATCACCTTCTAATGAATAATTAATCATTGTTTTTGGCAATATTCTTTCTCCTTCTGTTGTCCCACTTCCTTCCATGCCATATAAAAAAGCCATCGGCTTGGTAGCTATCGTAATGTTTTTGTGTGGTTTCAGATAAATGTGCAAAAGGTCAATGTCTGTTACCATTTTATGTGTAGTGCTTTTGCCGCCATAAG
>CAYSGX010000535.1:0-2130 GCA_964430605.1 uncultured Chitinophagaceae bacterium | reverse complement strand
ATGAAACAAAGACATAACAACTATGTTTCTATTGTGGTTATAATAAAACGATAAGATGGTTTTCGGGACGGAAACAATTAGCATTACAAGCTATTGCTTCAGAATTTTCATTCTGTAAACACCACCACTATCGCCCAAAACTTCAAGGAAATAAATACCTTGCGACAGTTCTTTAGTGTCAATAATTTCAGGAAGGAATAAAAATTCTTTAATTACGCTGCCATGCAAATTTCTTAGCGATACTTTTGAAATTGTAACCGGTTCGCTGTATTCTAAATACAATTTACCGGCAACAGGATTGGGATAAGCTTTCAGCGTAGCCAACAGCTTTTCTTCAGCACTTACCAATACATTACAATTGCTAAAGAAGTTGTGTTTGTACTCACCTATTTCCGCATCGTTATAACAACGGAAATTACCACCTTCATTAGCATCTACGGCCGATAAGCACACATCCCACGGCACAAGATACTGCGCCAAAGTACCCATGCGCTCTACAATGGTATCTCTGCGTTTAAAATTACCCGAGCTTTTGTATTCATAATCTACAATCAATTGCTTTAGCTGGTTTCCGTTTACATTCATACTTGAAGTATCTATAACCAACACCCTTGAGGCGGCATTACAAACATTGGGCACGGGCGATGTTCCGGGCACATTCCAACTCTCGCCCAGAAGCGCGTTGAAATTATACAGCGTATCGAAACTGCCTTGATGCCTTAAATAAACAATACCATTCTCTTCATAAGTATATTCACTGCCTATGCCAAAGTTTTGAGTGTTGCCCGTAAAAGCATTACGCTGAAACAAACGTTTATTCAATTTTTTGCAAGCAATACCATCTACCACAGTATCGCTATCGACACTAATTTGAACATAACCTATACCCGAAAGATTAACAAAATTGTATCGCCAAACCGAAGAATTTAACGCCCAGTTTTGAGCCAGGCAAACACATGAAAAAGAAATAAAGAATAACACCGGAAAAAATCTCATGACACCAATTTAATTATTAAAAATACTTTATTTTTGGACACTTCTAAACATAACATTAAAACTATGGGACAATTTGCAATTGGCGCTAAAGTACAACATCCGGGCTTTGGTGAAGGCGTGGTATTTGGCGGTAATATTAATTTTCTGAAAGTATTTTTTAAAGACCATGGCGATAAAGAAATAGCCCGCGACTTTGATGGTTTACAATTATTGGAAGCAGCCGAAAATACAGACAACTCGCTTTCGCTGGAAGACGTAAAAGATGCTTTAGCCGATGTATTGCAACGCTATGCTGATTTTACCGTGATGATTCCTATGGGCGACAAATGGACAGGTGGCAAACTGATTATGCAGCCTGCCAACGAAAACCTGAAACCTAAAGAAGTGCCTATTGAAGTGTTTTTTCATAAAATTGTAATGTTACGTGACAGGCTAAGGGTATTGGAACAAAACATTAACGCTAACAACAAACTTACCGATGAAGACAAAGTAAATTTGCAACAGTACATTACCCGTGTATATGGCAGCCTTACTACTTTCAATATATTGTTTAAAGAAGAACGCCATCAATTTAAGGGTGAAGGCGGAAAAGACTAAACCTATGAAACCTATTACAATTGCATTACTGGTTTTAACCGCTACATTATGTTTTGCGCAAGCCGATGACAAAGAAATTGCGCTGCCAAAACAAACAAGCAAAAGACTATCCGACACAAAAAGCTCGGTAATAGCTTTTTATCCGGGATTTTGGTCACCCGGAATAAAGTTTGAACGCGCCTCGGCAAACCAATTAGCATCGTATGGTTTTCATGCAAGGGGCTACCTTTTTATTTTCAATGGTATAAAAATAGAGCCTTTCAGCAGGATATATTTTAAAAAGGGCGGGCCTGAAGGCGCTTTTGCACAGTTTAAGTTATCGTTGGGTGTTTACGATATAAATAGCATTCTCTTTCAAGGCGTTCAGTGTTACCGCACAAGTTCCGGCACCAGAGTTTGCCCGGGAAATACCAATTATGTAAGGCGCAGCGACATTACCTACTTAGCCGGTGGTGGCGTGGCATTTGGTTATCAATTTTTGCTGGGCAGCGAAAAAGGGTTCGCGTTCGATTTGTTTGGCGGTGTACAAGCCATCGT
>CAYSGX010000534.1:0-2143 GCA_964430605.1 uncultured Chitinophagaceae bacterium | reverse complement strand
CGCCATCAATAATGGCATAAGGAAATTGATAACGATTAAGTAAAGTCTTGTATTTTTTAAAGAAGTATTCGCCCAATTCGGGATGCTCTCTAAGCGGGTCTTCCTCATAAGGAATATCGGGGCAAGCTAATAAGTGCAGCGTGTATTTCCTATTCAAAATCTCATCTTCAATCCATTGCGGGCAATCGTTGTATTTATGCTCTAACCATACTTTTATGGTAAGCAAATTGGTATCGCAAATGAGTAGTTTTTTACTTTCCTGGTTTAAAACATCTTCATAATCAATTTGCCCTTTGGCAATTTTTTCAATATCGTTTTGTGTGTAGGAGCCATTTAAGTTTTCGAGATATTCTCTCGCATACTCGGGCACCCAATAACATTTGTAGTAGCTTGCCAGTTGGGCAGCCAGGTAAGTTTTTCCTGTAGATTCAGGGCCAACAATAGCAATTTTTTGAAGTATTGACATATAGCATCAAATTAATAATAGCACAATAAATATAAAATTTAAAACGCAATTAAAATTAAGCTTAAAACAGTAGTCTTTTCGCCATAATTTTTTGTTTCCATTGAAGATAACCCAATACTGCAAGAATGCAAAATATGGCGTACTGAAATACGGTAATATACAGATTTTTGTAAGCGTAAATCCCGGTGTAAATTAAATCAATTATTATCCAGAAAATCCAATGATATAAATACTTCCTTGCCATCATGTAAGTGGCTGCTAAACTATATGAAGTGGTAAAGCCATCCCAGTAAGGCACATCGCTATCGGTATAATTACTAAGCAGCCCGCCAAAAAATATTCCGCCTAAAAAACCAATGGAAATGAAGAAAATTATTTGCCGGAAAGTGTTTAATGTAATTGCTAATGTGTCGTTTTTTGAACTGCCATATTTCCATTGATACCAACCATAAATACTCATGAAAAAATAAATGACTTGCAACGTTGCATCGCCATATAGTTTTGATTCAAAAAAAATGTAAGTGTATATAACAATACCTAATATGCCGAATAGCCAACACCAGATAATTTCTTTCGCTGTGAGATAAACACCAGTTAAAGCGAAAGCAGTGCCTGTAAATTCAAGAATTGTAATGTTATCGAATGGCATTTTCAGAATAGAATTTCGCAGTTGTTTTCAGAAATGTCCACTTTAATTTTTCTTCCGAAGATAAGCGGGTTATTGTCATCAATATGTCCGGCATTAACGTTGTAAGCAACCGGGTAATTATATGCTGAAACATGCCCGGCAATAATTTCGTAAGCGGTTTTTCCGAAGGGGACTATATTATCCCTCATTTCGGTAAAACTACCCACCAGCAAGGCTTTCAGATTTTTTAATTTTCCTGAACGTTTCAGTTGCATCATCATTCTATCAATATGGTATAGGTATTCATCTAAATCTTCAATGAACAAAATTTTACCATCGGTATCTATATCAGAAACGCTTCCGCTTAAACTATATAAAACGGAAAGGTTGCCACCTGCTATTTTACCTTTTGCTTTCCCCGGTTTGTTAAGATGTATAGTTTGAAACTGATAATGCAATTTTTCGCCAAACAATGCGCTATATAAATTTTGCAGCGATGTTTTTGTGTTTTTATTAAAACCAAAAGGCATGGGAGCATGAAGCGTTTCAGTCTCAAAATGTTTGTTAATGTGGCTGTGCAACACCGTAATATCGCTGTATCCCACAATCCATTTTGGTTTTTTCCTGAATTTCCTGAAATCTAATTGGTCTATAATCCGCACTGTGCCATAACCGCCACGGGCAACAATAATAGCTTTCACTATTTTGTTATCAAGCATGGACTGGAAATCTTCGGCTCGTGCCGCATCGTTTCCCGCAAACTGATTTTCTTCCAACAAAATGCTTTTGCCCAATAAAACTTTCAGCCCCCAGCTATCAAATAAATCTAAAGCCGTATGCAATTCTTTAATATCAATTTTGCGCGCAGTGCAAACTATGGCAATGGTATCGCCTTGTTTCAGGTAGGGTGGAGTTTTCATTGTAATTGCAGTTTGTGCTTAAAGCTATTAATTATAGTGTAATTGCAGAAATGTATCATCTTTCAACCCGGAATGGCAATATAACTTTACTGTCATTAGCTATGGGTTTGAAACCACAAGTATTCGAAA
>CAYSGX010000533.1:0-2147 GCA_964430605.1 uncultured Chitinophagaceae bacterium | reverse complement strand
TACACCAAGCCCAGTTCATAAATATTTACCGGAATCTCAGGGTCATAACAGTCTTTAAGAACTTCTATTACATCATTTTTTATTTCTACGAAACTTTTCATTCAGCTATTAATATTTTCCTCAAAATTAACAGATATATTTCATGGTATTTCTATTTGCTTGCAGATTGGCTTTCGCTTACCACTATTTCTAAAGTTTTGCCCGATTGCAGGTGAGTAAACCAGTGTATATAATCTATCATCCCGAAAAGTTTTGAAGAGGCTATATTTTTTTCTTTATAATGCTTATTTAAATCATGCCTTACATTAAATGCCAGTTTCTTTAAATTCACATTATCTACTTCTTTGAAAAACGAAATAAGTATATCAAAAGTGGGGCTACCCAATTGCTGTTGTTCTATCTTTTTTACTGATTTTTTTACCATATCTTTTAACATATAGTAATTCTCAAACTCCACTTGTATCATCATTTGCAGCAAGAGGATATTGGGTAGCATCAATATGTCTTCAGTAATGTTTTTGTAAGATTCCTGTAAAACAGCCCAGCATTCTTTATGCTTGCCCGATGCAAATAAAAATATAATCTTAGTGATAATGTAGCCGCGAAGCAAACTCTTCCATGTTTCATCTTTTTTGCTTTTGTGAAGCGATAACATTTGTTCATCTACCTGCATTATTCTGTTAAACCCTTTTTTAAATTGTGCTGTTTCGTAGCACGATAAGATTTTGTTGAGATTACCCAGCACAAAAGCCAAATCAAAATAAAGTTTATCTTTTTTTTCCATTTCAATCATTAAAGTACAAAGAGCCTCTGCCTCCTTATACTTTTTTAATTTCATACAGTTGATGATATGATTGTTGAGCACAGGCACAATATTGAAAGAAGTATCTTTTTTTGTTTTAAAATGTTGCGCTAACGACACTCTTTTGCCCGAGACATTGTAAACCCCAACCATGTTGTTTTGTATTAATTCTATCCAGTTTAGTGCGATAAGCTTACGCATTTCGGCTCTGTCGGAATGCGTAGGCTGTTGCAATATGTCTTTTTGTACATCCTGTATGTTCTTTGGCTCCGCATACCGTTCGGTTTGTTTAAAACGGATATACCATTCAAGGCTCAGGATTTCAAACTCCGTAATATTATTTTCGATATTGGCATTCTTTGTAGTGTCTTCTCTGTATTTTTCAAGAAAAGAAGTAACTAAATCAGTCTTATTATTGGCATATACGTTTTGTTCCATCAGCATGCGCAGCAAATAGCGCTCTACTGAAAATATTTCCATTTTACGAGCTTGTATAAGTTGCTTTTCGAGAATTTTTATTGCGTCTTCATGAAGCCCTTTTATAATGTAAATGTGCGCTTTTTGTAATTGATTAAAAAGATGTATATGAGAATGATTGTTGCGATAATAAAGTTGCAAACAATCGGTAATCATGTCTTTGAGATATACCTTCAGTACCGCATAGTTTTTAAAGTCTGCTTTCAAAGATTGCTCTTCAAATTTCTTTTGCCGGTTAATGGTATCGAAAAGCAGCATGTAGTTATTTCCCTGCGAAGTATGGCGGGTAAGAAACTTTTTACAATACCCTTTTTCTTCGGCAGTTAAAGAATGTATGAGTCTAAATAAGTCGTCTGACCCTTTGTTGTTCGGCATTGTGTGAAGCGAGTATTAATTTTTCAATAAAAATATTATTAGTTCGGTTGTTCAATATAATAAAATTTTTCATTTGGAATAATTATCAGATGCATGAATGTGTGAATAGCTGCTTAGTATAATTTCAGTTTTAATGTTTTTCTATGATGAAAAAATATTAGTAGCGTTAATTGTTGCGAGTATTAATTTTTGAAAAAAATAAATGCTGTTAATAGAAACAGCCAGTGTAATTTTAGCTGATAACTTTATTTTGTAATCAAAACTTTCAAATTATGTTCGCTACTCTATTTTTTCGTTATTCAGTTAAATGCTCTAAAGCAATATGCTTTCTGTTTGTTATTGTTTTATTGATTGGTTTCGCTTTGCAAACACATGGACAGGCAGCCAGCGCAACATGGTCATTAACCAGTGCAAATGCTGTTACAACAGGTAGTGTTACAGCAGCGGCAGCTACTGCGGTTGGCGCCAGCGGAAATTTTAATCAAACCTGTGG
>CAYSGX010000532.1:1551-2148 GCA_964430605.1 uncultured Chitinophagaceae bacterium | reverse complement strand
TTTAAAGTACTTTAAAGTCTTCGGAATAGATAAGTACGTGATGCGCTTTAGCAAACACGACCCTAAAAAACTAGGACAGAAGTATATCAACGAACCTGAAAAGTGGCTTAAAACTGAAGATATGGTTCGTAGGGTTTTGGTGAACTCCGGTATTCAGTTTGTGGAAGTAGAAGATGAAGCTGCTTTCTATGGTCCTAAGATTGATATTCAAATTTGGAGTGCCATAGGAAGAGAATTTACACTGGCTACCAACCAGGTAGATTTTGCGCAAGCCGATAGATTCGACTTATCATTTACTAATGAAAACAACGAAAAAGAACGCCCCATAATTATTCACCGTGCGCCATTAAGTACCCACGAAAGATTCATTGGTTTCTTGTTAGAACACTATGCAGGTAATTTTCCAACATGGTTGGCGGCTCATCAAGTTTCAGTATTATCTATTAGCGATAAGTTTTTACCTTATGCCAAAGAAGTTTTACAATTCTTGAAAAAACACGAAATTCGTGCAACCTTAGATGAGCGTGGCGAAAAAATTGGCAGAAAAATTCGCGATGCAGAAATGAAGAAAGTACCTTACATGCTTATAATAGGAGA
>CAYSGX010000532.1:0-1541 GCA_964430605.1 uncultured Chitinophagaceae bacterium | reverse complement strand
CACAAACCGTTTCAATACGTAAACATGGCGAAGGCGATAAAGGAGCAGTTACTCAAAGTGAATTTGTACAACTGGTTCAGGAAGAAATTAAAACAGCATTATCATAATTTATTTTTTAACAAAACCCATTTGATTGAAAACACCATTCGGAAGCAGTAACAGAAGATTTGACAGGCGCATGCCTGCTAAAGAAGCAGAACACAAGATTAATCGCTTTATCAGAGTGAGACAAGTAAGATTAGTTGGCGAAAACATTGAAGTAGGAGTGTATGACACTGTTGCTGCCATTGCCATTGCCGAAGAACAAGGATTAGATTTAGTAGAAATTTCTCCTAATGCCGATCCTCCCGTTTGCAAAGTAATAGATTACAATAAGTTTCTTTACGAAAAGAAAAGAAAAGAAAAAGAAATAAAAGCTAAAACTGCCAAAACAGTTTTAAAAGAAGTGCGCTTTACTTCCGAGACCGATGAACACGATTTTGAGTTTAAATCGAAACATGCTGTTAAGTTTTTGCAAGAAGGAGCCAAAGTAAAAGCATACGTACAGTTCAAAGGTCGTGGTATTTTGTTTGCCGAAAGAGGTGAATTACTACTGCTGAAATTAGCCGAAAAACTGGCTGAAATAGGCACTATAGAACAAATGCCTAAACTGGAAGGTAAACGCATGAGTATGCTCGTTACGCCAAAAGCCAGGAAAAAATAATATTCAACATCAGGTAAACTATTGCAATAATGTGATTATGTATGTTAGTGCATACAGGCCAATAATATGATTGTTAATCGTTTTGCAATTTTTAAGTAGTAATTAATTTTTCTTTATTGAATCTTTTTTTCTACCTTTGCCTTCCCAAATTTTGCCACTATGCCTAAAATGAAGACCAATTCGAGCGCAAAAAAGCGTTTTAGTTTAACAGGAACCGGAAAGGTGAAGCGCGCTCATGCTTTTAAAAATCATATTCTTACCAAAAAAAGTAAGAAGAGAAAAGCACGTTTAACCAAATCGGGCTTAGTAGATGTAACCCAGGAGGCACAGGTAAAAAGATTGATGCCTTACGCTTAATTTTCAAATAACTCTTAAAGAATTATACAATGCCACGTTCAGTAAATCATGTAGCATCTCGCAGAAGAAGAAAAAAAGTTTTAAAACTTGCCAGCGGTTATTTTGGCAGAAGAAAGAATGTTTGGACAGTAGCGAAGAATGCTGTTGAGAAAGCATTAGTTTATGCTTACCGCGACAGGAAATCTAAAAAGCGTAATTTCCGCGCATTGTGGATTGCCCGTATCAACGCAGCGGTGCGTGAAGAAGGTTTGAGCTATTCTGTTTTCATTAATAAATTAGCATCAAAAAACATCAACCTGAATCGTAAGGCTTTAGCTGATTTAGCGTTGAATAACCCCGATAGCTTCAGGAAATTAGTAGCTGAGGTAAAGTAAATAAATAGGTTTTAGTGGTTTTATAAGTTAAATGCCCCGTTTGGTTTCGGGGCATTTTTATTATAACCACAATAGAAACATAGTTGTTAGGGCTTTGTTTCATAGTG
>CAYSGX010000531.1:1168-2148 GCA_964430605.1 uncultured Chitinophagaceae bacterium | reverse complement strand
AAAAAGACCTGGCTGCTTCGGTGGGGGTTGGTGTGGTATATCTTATCGTTACCGCTGTTACCGGTATTATTACTATTTACACGGTTTGGTTTTTCTATTACTACATTACCCCTTCCGGTTTCCTGATGCCGGTAACGTGGTGGTCGTTTTTACTGGCAATGGTAGTTTATGATTTTTGCCGCTATTGGGCACACCGCATTGCACACGAGCAAAGGTTTTGGTGGGCTTCGCATATTACACACCATTCTTCAGAAAAATATAACCTTACCGTTTCGTTTCGCTTGTGCTGGGTAGATCAGGTAAAGCTGATTTTCTTTTTACCGGTGGTGATGCTTGGTTTTGACCCTATCATGTTTTTTATTGTGCATCAAATAAGTGTATTATATCAGTTTTGGCAGCATACGGAAATTATAAAGCCTCTGCCTGCATGGGTGGAATACATTTTTGTTACGCCTACCAATCACCGTGTGCATCATGGTAAAAATGAAGTGTATATCGATAAAAACTATGGCTCGCTGTTTATCTTTTGGGATAGGATGTTTGGCACTTATGTAGAGCCGGGAGAAAAGCCCGATTATGGTGTAAAACAACCTATAAATTCTTATAACCCCGCCTATCTGGTTTTTCACGAATACGTAGATATTTTCAGAGATGTGAAACATGCTAAATCTTGGAGCGATAAACGCAAAGCGATGTTTGGCCGTCCCGGTGAATATAATGGCGTAGAAAAGTTTTAATCTTTCCTGAACTTTGCGAAGTGCAGCATATTGCCACCCGGTTCTTCAATGAGTGTAAAGTATATGCCAGGCGCGTAATCATGCACTCTTAAAAAGTATTCGTTTTGTTCATAGCTGCTCACGGGCTTTTCATAAATCAGTTGACCCATGGCATCGTATATTTTAAATTCTTTTTTCTTCGCTGTTTCCTTATTTCTGAAATATACTTTCAGCACGTTGGCGCTATTCAAGTGAATATAATAG
>CAYSGX010000531.1:0-1158 GCA_964430605.1 uncultured Chitinophagaceae bacterium | reverse complement strand
CCTTGCCTTCAGTAATAGTTTGGTTAATTATAAAGGTTATGGTTTCTGTGGGCATTGGCTCAAATGCCATAATTTTATTCGGAATAGCTTGTGCCACCAATGCGCTGTCTTGTTCTATAATTTTAGTACTTAGCGCAATTACATCATCGGCTTTTCCCGAATGCACATTAAACGAAAAAATATAAGTGGGGTTGCCGCTGTTATATTCTTTTATTTCAGGGTTTTGCCAAAACAGCGAATATTTAGTTCTGAAATCGTTAAGTTGTTGTGTAGAAATATTATTGCTGTGAAACTTAATCATTATGCAATCATCTACCAACAGCCATTTAGCTCTGTCGGCCAATGAATCGGGCATTTTAGTTATAACCGGAAAAATGGCATCGAAATCGTTTTCAGCTTTAATGTAAGATTTGAAATCTTCTATTTGATTAGCAGAAGCGTTATTATCGAAATACACCAAATTCATTTTATCGGGATACCGGCTTCTGAAATAATGATGCTTTACCACATCGTCATAGCCCACAATCTGAAAAGACGACAGTGATTTTGTCCTGAAAGCGAAAACATCTTTTTGATGAAACCACACTTCTTTGTTTCCGCTTTGATACCATTGTGCCGTGTCTGCGGTTTGAGCACCGGCAGCAAAGGCGAGCAACATTAGTATGAACAGAATCATCACATATCTGAATCGTTTCAGAAGTTTTATTTTATGTGAAGATTTATCTGTTACCAAAGTTTAATGAATTTTACGGTTTGAATTAAATCGTCTTCTTTGTTATAAAATCTTGAATAGTACATGCCCGGTGATAAGTCATATACATCAATAGTTACTACTTCCTCATGCCTGAAAAGTTTAGATACATTCACCACTTTTCCTTCGGGATTGTAAATTTCCAATGCTACATCTTCTTTCAGATTAGAAAAATCGTAGTTGATGGTTAAAGTGCCACTCACCGGATTTTCAACAGCCAATTTATATTTTGCAGTAGTATTTACCACTTCTTTTATTCCAACGGCTGTTTCATCAATAGCCTTTAAAGCGTTAACTCTTCCGTAGCCCATTTCTTTGCTGTGCCCGGGCTTTTCACTGTCGTAATTATAATTGTAGCCCCCCACTTTATCGGCACTTTCGGCAAGTTTATCATGAACTTCCTGAAA
>CAYSGX010000530.1:0-2148 GCA_964430605.1 uncultured Chitinophagaceae bacterium | reverse complement strand
TGAAACGGCAGTCGGTTTCGGTACAGCCCCACCCGCAGTTTGGCGGTGGCGGCAGGCAACCTGTTTTTATACAGAAGAATTTTGAAAACAACGGCTTTGTTGAGTTTGGCATATCGAGAACCAACAACAAAAATCATGGCGGAAACCTTGCCATTGCCACCGTTTCAATGATAATTGAAGACAACCTGATTGGCAAATCATTTTTAGACATCACAAGCGCCTTTCATTTAAGCCGCATTAAAATGCACAACAAAGAAATGCAGGAAATCCCTGTAATGGGCGATACGGTGAACGCAAAAATTATTACTTCCGTTTCAGAAAAAAGATTAGCGCAGCAAATAAGCATTTATCCTGTACCCGCTAACGATAAATTATTTATTGATTTCAAAAACGATATTGCTCTTAAAAATATATTGCTGATTGATTTGAACGGAAATATTGTGCCGATAGATTTTTCGGTTGCAGGAAATTCAGCCATGCTGAATGTGAACGATATTGCAAAAGGCATTTATATACTGAAGCTGATAACATTAAATGGCGTAACGCACCAAAAAATATTGATAGAAAAAAACTGATAATTAAATAACAACAAAAACAACAGATATTATGAAAGCATTGAAAAGTATAGTATTTCAGCATAAAATCGTAAACGGTTTATTACCTGTGGAAGAAATTTTGACTGATAAATACTGAAAAGTGTATTTGATATAAATATGCAGACAAACCAATTTTGAATATTGAAAAAACAAAATCACTTAACCCCAAAAAACAATAAGTTATGAAAACAACAATGCAGTTCTTAAAAATGGTGGTTATCGCGGCAATAATTTGTTGCGGTATAACATCGCTAAGTGCGCAGACTAACTTCACCATAAACGGTAAAGTTGTTTTAGGCGGAAGCGGTGGCGTGGGTGTTCCTGCATGGAGCGTAAAAGCCCAAACGCTGCAAGTGCCACCACAAATTTATACAGCCGTTACCGACCATAATGGCAACTATGAAATTATTATTCCCAACGGAGGAAATATAGGGTCTAACCAACGCTGGGAAGTAAGCACCTATGATAGTTGTTCTTTGGTTTCAAGAAGAGATACGGTTCAGAATAATCAGGGAACTGTTTTGTCGGCAACCGTAAATTTTGAACTGAACCAATGTCAGAATAATTTATGCGGCATCGGGTTTCAATATACCACACAAGGCAATGCGGTTACTTTTTCCAGTTCAGCTTTTGGAGCAACCAATGGTACTACACGCTACTTTTGGAATTTTGGGAATGGCAGCACGTCAACCGATAAAAATCCTGTATATACTTTTCCTAATTATGGAAGGTATAAAGTGTGTGCCTGGGTTTTCAGTAAAGCAACTAACAGTAATGATTTCTGCATAAAATTCTTTTGCGACAGCGTTTTTGTAAATACCACCGCAGTGTGCAACGCGCTTCAAGCCGATTTCTCACATACGGTAAGCGGCTTCACCGTATCATTCGACAACTTAACGCAATCCGCACATCCTAATGATATGCAGTACACATGGAACTTCGGAAATGCAACTTCGCATGTTAAATCGCCAACCTATACCTATACTTCACCCGGCATTTACACCGTATGCTTAGAAGCGAAAGATTTGGTTAACGGATGTGTGGACAATATCTGCAAGCAGGTAACTGTTGGCGGAAGCTGTGAAGCTAAATTCGGGATTTCTACAAACGGAGGCACGGTTCTGTTTGCACCCGCAACTGTAATTTTTACAGACAGTTCAGTTTCCAACATGCCCGGCACCGGTATTGCTACATGGTTATGGGACTTTGATAATGGCGCACATTCAACTTCGCAAAATCCTACTCTCACATATACACAGCCCGGTATTTACAATGTGTGCCTAACAATTACCACTACCAGCGGCTGCACCGATTCATATTGCGAGCAGGTAACCGTGCTTGCACCAAGCACCTGCACTACCAATTACAGCTATACGGTAACTACAAATAATGTTGTTCAGTTTGAAGCTTTAAGTAACCCTAACTCTGTATCTTATCAGTGGAGCTTTGGCGATGGCAGCGGTGGTACAGGAAGAACCCCTCTTCATACCTATACCGCCCCGGGTACTTACTATGTATGCGTTAGCGCAGCCTATTCAAATGGCTGTACTGC
>CAYSGX010000529.1:0-2153 GCA_964430605.1 uncultured Chitinophagaceae bacterium | reverse complement strand
CGGGCGGTGTAACATCTAATATAGCCGCATCGGGCAGTGGAAATATTACAGGGTATTTTGAAAATACCAATACTTCCGATGCTGAGGTTGTTTTTACGGTTACGCCAAAAGGTGTTGCACCAACCTACTGCGAGGGCAGCGCATTTGAGATTACCTTCGTTGTTTATCCTAAGATAACTGTAACCGCTTCTTCAAACAGCCCTGTTTGTGAAAATACGCAACTTAATCTAACCTCTGAACCTTCGGGCGGAAAAACGCCTTACACTTTTTTCTGGAGCGGACCTGAAAGTTTTGGGTCTGTTGCCGAAGACCCTGTCAGACACGCTGTCTTGCCCGATATGAGTGGTACTTACACAGTAGTTGTTACCGATGATAATGCGTGTACGGCTACTGCTGATGTTGTTGTTGTTGTTAATCCTTTACCTGAAAACAAAACCGTTTCAATTGTTGATGCGGTAATATGCAGCAGCAGTTCGGGTACAAATGTTCAGGTGGCAAATAGCCAGACAGGGGTGGACTATCAGCTTCGCAATGGAACAACAGATGTTGGCAGCGCAGTAACAGGTACAGGCGGCAGCATTAATCTTCCTACAGGGGTATTGGCTGAAGGAAGCTATACTTTTAATATGCTGGCTGTTTCAGCCACAACGCCAACAAATTGCAGCAGAGAACTGGGCAACACGGTTAATTTAACGGTGAACGCTGCGGCAGTTGTAGATGCAGGGGAAGATAAAACCCTGTGCGCCAACGGCAGTGTGATAAATATTCCTTTATCAGATGCAGGCATTGGTGGCGGAGCAGGTTCAGCAGCATGGACAATTCAATCGGGTGGCGGCAGTCTGGGGGCATTCAACAATGTGCTTCTTGGCAACCCTGAAATTGCCGCATACATTCCTATAGGAAACTGGACTGCTCAAACAGTAGTGCTGCGCCTCACCAGTAATAACCCAACAGGACCCTGCGATGCAACATGGGACGAAGTAACTATCAATATTAAAGGTTCACAAACTGAAACAATATGGATAGGAAACTCGACAGATGATCCTACCGACTGGTTTGATGCTGCCAACTGGAATGAGTGTGTGCCGGGCAATGTTACTGATGCCATCATACCGGCAGGTATCAGCCATGGCAATTATCCTGTTATCAGAACCAATTCGTCATTCGACAATACAGGTGGCAAAGCCAAAGCGAAAAAAGTGAATATGGCAACAGTAGGCTCACCGCCACCACCTGCCGATTTACAGATTGAAAACGGTGCAGAACTGAGAGTAAACGAATAGTTTTTATTCATTACTAATTTTATAAAATCCCGATTGAAACATTTCAGTCGGGATTTTTTGTGCTTCATGCAATCGGTATTTACTATTTTCACACACAATTAAATTATGCTGAAAGAAAAAATACAACAACTCGCTGCACAATATTTCGATGAAATAGTTTCATTAAGAAGAACCATTCATCAGAATCCCGAACTGGCTTACGAAGAAACACAGACTGCCGCTTTGGTTTGTGCAGCATTAGATAAACTGAATATTCCATACACCAAAAGCATAGCAAAAACAGGCGTTGTAGCCATCCTGAAATGTAACAATCCCGATAAAAAATGTATTGCCCTGCGTGCCGATATGGACGCATTGCCCATTCATGAAACCAACACTGCTACATATAAATCGCAGCACGAAGGTAAAATGCACGCCTGCGGGCATGATGTACATACTGCTAATTTGTTGGGTGTGGCAAAAATTTTAAGCCAACTGAAAAATGAAATTGAAGGCACATATAAATTTATATTTCAGCCGAGCGAAGAAAAAATGCCGAGCGGTGCGGCAGCTATGATTGAAGCGGGAGCATTACAAAATCCAATACCCGATTTGATATTAGGTATTCATGTTTCGCCTGAAATTGAAGTCGGAAAAATAGGGTTTCGCAGTGGCGCGTTTATGGCATCGGCAGATGAAATATATATAACCATAAAAGGCAAAGGCGGACATGCCGCCCGTCCGCAGGAAACCATAAATCCACTTTATACGGCTTCAAAAATTTTATTGGCTTTTGAAAATATTACCGACCTGAAAAAGCCTGTGGTATTGAGCTTCGGAAAAATGGAAGCCAAAGGCGCAACCAATATTCTTCCCGACACGGTTGAAATT
>CAYSGX010000528.1:602-2154 GCA_964430605.1 uncultured Chitinophagaceae bacterium | reverse complement strand
GAACGTTATGTTTTGTTTCATGTGTAATCCTATCAAAGAAATAATGTATCCCTGACAATGTATAATACTGAAATGATAAATCCTGTGCAATGCTTCTACTTTCTTCCTAAGTCTGAAAACATCATAGATAGTATAGAAAACAAGCGGATTTTTTGTGTAAGTAAGCAAATACCATTCAATAGAATAGTCTTTTATACTTTCTCGAATGTGCTTTCATATTTGCTAAATCTGTCCTGTTTTTCAAAACTTATCAAATGAAAATATACTCCTTTTTTGGAAAGCCCTTTATTATATGGCAACACCTGAGATTGTCCCAAAGGGTCGGTCATGCCGTCATAAGAAAGATACAGTACATTTATTTTCTCTGTAGGGTTATTCATAACTTTGATGTAATATTAGTGCAAATTCAAGACTAAATTAGTTTAATATATTAATATATTATAAATATATAATTTTCAATTGGAATTAAAAGATCTGTTTCTTGCGCCTTTTTACTTCATAATTATTTATTTCGTTTTTCTAAAACGAGGCAGAACAAACTATTCACATAACCCTAAGCTGTTTAACCATTATAAAAATACGCTTTACCTGAAAACTATCGGATGTATCAGCTTTGCATTTGTATATCAATTTTATTATCAAGGAGGAGATACTTTTTGCTTCTTTTTTTGGGCAAGAGCAATTAGCGAGACTATTTTTATTGAACCGTCAACATGGTTGGATTATCTTTTATTTAATGACTACAATAGTTTTCTGAGAATCAGAAACAGCGATTGGGCAGCAGGGAAAAGCGGAGGCACATTATTTGGTTGCTATTATATATTTAAATATAACATTAGTGATACTATTTTTATAAAAACAGCATCAATCTTTACACTTTTAGGCGCTAATTCTTATTTGCCTACAAGCTTATTGTTTTCGGCAATATCATTCATAGGAACATGGAAATTATTTTTGGTTTTTCACGATTTATACCCCAAAAGAACAGACTTGTTTTCGAAAATCATCCTATATATTCCTTCAGTTATTTTTTGGGGTTCAGGTATTCTGAAAGACTCCCTTACATTTTCTCTTTTGTGCTTCATCACTTATTTTTTCTATTTTGGAATTATTAAAAGGTTTCATTTTTTATCAAGAACTATTTACATCCTTATTTTTAGTTCAATAATTCTTTCTATAAAAGGATATATAATATTATCATTCATACCTGCCGCACTGTACTGGATATTTTCATCTTACAAATCAAAGATTAAGAATGCCGCACTCAGAACTCTTTTTACGCCTCTTTTTATAATTACAGGATTAGGGTTCTCTGTATTAATTATTAACAACATAAGCTCAAGCGCAGGAAGATTTTCATTAGACAATATGGAAAAAACCACAAAAGATTATCAAAGATGGCATACCGTTGCTTCAGAAGAGGGATCAGGTTACTCACTGGGCGGTGTTACCGAAGATTTTAGCATAAGCAATTTGTTAAGCAAGTTTCCTTTAGCCGTAAATGTAACCTTATTCAGACCTTATTTATGGGAAACAAATAATATTGTTATGC
>CAYSGX010000528.1:0-592 GCA_964430605.1 uncultured Chitinophagaceae bacterium | reverse complement strand
TATTGAAAGTTCTATAATCATATTTTTTACTTTATTAACCTTTATTAAGGTAGGAATATTTAAAACCTTAAGTATCATCGCCAATGATTCAACAATTATTTTCTGCTTGTTTTTCTCTATTATTTTTGCCTTTGCGGTAGGTTTTACCAGTTATAACTTTGGCGCTTTGGTGAGATACAAAATACCATGTATTCCATTTTATCTCGCTGCAATTGCGATGATACGTATTAAATCGGGGAAATTTTTACAAAATCAGTAACTAAGATTTTCTAACATAAAAGCCTTTAGTAGAATTTCCTACACCAAGTAAATTCAATAAAAAATTTACAATATTCTTAATTAGTTTAGCAAAGTAATTACTCTCTAAAATGCCACGCACTTTTTCATCAGAGGTGTTTTCTGCAATAAATTCTGTATCAGTACTACCCGAAAAACTTCTAAATAATCGAGTTATACTTATTCCTGCAGTAAACAACTTTACCTTGGAAAACCCATTATTTACAAGCAAATAGTTAATTGTCTTAGGAGTGTAGTAACTCAAATGTTCAGGATAATTCAGGACATTATATTTAGATTTTAGCAAATATCTTTC
>CAYSGX010000527.1:0-2156 GCA_964430605.1 uncultured Chitinophagaceae bacterium | reverse complement strand
CAGAATGTCGCTTGCTGCCGATTATAAGCTGAATATGCAGGAAGAAATTTTCAGCTATATCGACAATAAAGATTTTTCAAAATCACCGGGCATTAATGTTTACAGGGTTATTTTGCAGATGCTTGAACAGCCTGCCGAAACCACTTGTTTTTTCAGCCTGAAACAACTGCTGAAAAATCATGCTGCCGATTTTCCGCCACAAGAGTTGAAAGAATTGTATTTCTATGCGATTAATTATTGTATCAGAAAAGTGAATCAGGGGGAGCAGGATTTTTTGAAAGAATTGTTTGCGCTTTACAAGGAATGTCTGAAAGAAAATGTGCTACTGGAAGATGAGCAGATGTCGCCATGGACTTATAAAAATCTGGTTGGCGTGGGACTGCGTTTAAAGGAATTTCAGTGGGTGGAAAAGTTTATAAAAGACAACAACGAACTGTTAGCCGAAGAGTTCAGAGAGAATGCCTATAACTATAATCTGGCAGAGTTATACTATTATAAAAACGATTTTGACAAAGCTGTAAAACACCTGAATAAAGTGGCTTTTTCTGATGTGTATTATTCTTTCGATACCAAAAAAATGCTGATGAAAATTTATTTCGAGCAACAGGAAATTGATGTGCTGCTTTCATTAATCGCTTCATTTAAAATTTTCATTAAAAGAAATCAATCCGTTTCGGAAGCCAATAAAGAAGCCTATCATAATTTCATCAATATCATTCAGCAGTTCATAAAATTTCAAACACAAAAATCTGCACCCGAATTATTGGAAAGTATTAAAAATACTAAGCCTTTAGCCGACAGAAACTGGTTGTTGGAACAGTATGGAAAGCGGTTTAGGTGAAATACAAAATTTAAAACCCGAAATTCAAAGTTTTAAAAACTACCTTCCACTACCCAAAAACTACATAGAGCATTGCTGATGTGTATTTTGCCCGAATGCACTTTGTGAATGGCTTCATTCATTTCGCTTTTGTTGACATAGAACTTTCCGAAAACGTGCGGACACTACTCGCAATAGAGCGGCTTAGCTATAAGTATGATTGTCTATTTCCGAAGGGAAAACAATACAGCTCCCTCGCCCTTGCCCGCATCTTGCAGGTGTGCCTTTACCCAACTTTCGGCTCTAACTCAAATCACTAGGAAAGCCTAAGGTGAGGAGGAGGAATGGGGAATACTAATACAAGTCGTCCAGTTTCAGGCTAAGATATTTTCTCACAGCGAAATAAGAACTCACCAGCGAAATTAAAACGCCCGTTAACACCACTGTCGCAAATACAATGCTGAAAGGAATTAAATCGGTAGGCTCTATAAGATTCGGAATTTTATTTTGTGTAAAATACAGCAAGCCTATCAAAGCAATCACCGCCAGCAGCCCGCTTACCACACCATTAAAAATGCTTCTGAAAATATAAGGCTTTATAATAAACCACCGTGTAGCGCCCACCAGTTGCATACTTCTTATCAAAAAACGCTGCGAATACATCAGCAGCTTTATGGTACTGTCTATAAGCGTCAGCGAAATAAGAAAGATTAACAACGCAATGGCAATCAGCACTAAACTTATTTTCTGAATATTTTTGTTCACCAAATTAATGAGCGCTTTCATATAATAAATCTCCTGCACCATTTTATTAACCGTCAGTTCTTCCTCAATCACCTTCAGGCTGTCTTCGTTGGCATAATCTTCATTCAGAAAAAAATTGACAGAGGCATATAATGGGTTGTAGCCCAACACCGAAAGGTCTTCGCCAAACTGCTGCTTCATAATACCTGCCGCGTCTTCTTTCGATAAAAAAACAGTACTCTTCACAAAAGGCTTTCTGTCCAGTGTCTTCTGAAAAGCATACACATCGGTCTGGTTCAGGTTGTCTTTCAGAATAATGGTTACCTCTATATTCTCTCTGAAATATTTAGAAATCTTTTTAGAAAACAACAACACCGTTCCCAATATCCCCAACAGAAAAAGCACCAGTGTAATACTAATAATAGAATAAAAAAAAGAAGGCGAAGATTTCTTGCGGTAACCGTCTTTTCCTGCTTGCTGCGACATGTTTATGGTTTCTTACAAAACGAAAATAGAAAAAAGGTTAATAGCAATATCCACAAATACTACATTGTCTAAAAAAATTAACCACAATAGAAACATAGATTTGGTA
>CAYSGX010000526.1:0-2168 GCA_964430605.1 uncultured Chitinophagaceae bacterium | reverse complement strand
ATGGAAACCTACCTGAAAAAAGGATACAGCAAAGAATGGATAAACCAGCGGCTGAAAAGCATTGAAGTAAGAAAAGAGCTTACGGACGAATGGGAAAATAGGGGTGTAAAAAAAGGGCAGGAATATGCGATACTGACTGATGAAATTACCAAAGCGTGGAGCGGATTTTCCGTAAAGCAATACAAAAACTACAAAGGGCTGAAAAAGGAAAATTTAAGAGACAATATGACCAATCTGGAATTGGTTCTCAATATGCTTGCCGAAGCCACTACTACTGAAATAAGCAAAGAAAAAAAGCCGAAAAATTTTCAGGAAAACAAAAAAATAGCCAATCAGGGCGGCACAATTGCCGGAAATACAAGAAAACAAATTGAAGCAAAAACAGGTAAAAAAGTAGTAACTGCTTTAAATGCTAAAGCGGTTTTGAATGAAAAGAACACGACTAAAAATCTGAAAACTAAATCATAAAACCCACCTACCATGAAAAACAAAACATTTTTCCTCCTGTTTGCCTTAATGCTTGGCTTTGCTACAGTTAATGCACAAAGCAATGATGAGAAGTATGATTATGCTTTTGTTGAATTCATAGGGAAAGAAGTTTGTATATCTACTACGGACGGTATGTTTGAAAAAAAGTATGTTGGAGAGAATGTTCAGAGTCGAGCTGACAAAAAAGACTTCTTAAATATAATAAAAGAAATGAATAATAAAGGATGGCAAGTAATCAACGCAGAATGTCAAGTTGGGGCTATAATATATTTTCTGCAAAAAAAGAGAACAAACTAACATCATAAATCATAAATCATAAAATGAACACCCTCATCACATCACACCAAAAAGAAATAGCAGCCATTTGTAAAAGCAATGGCGTAAAAAGGCTTTTTGCTTTTGGTTCAGTGGTAGGTAATAAGTTCAATACTGAAACGAGTGATATTGATTTGTATGTTGAAGTAAGCGAAACAGACCCTGTAAAAAAAGGGAATTACATCCTGAATATTTATGAAGCATTTGAGAAGTTGTTTAACCGAAAAGTAGATTTGCTCACAGCAAAATCTTTGAGAAACCCCATATTGAAAGAGGCGATTGATGAAACAAAAGTTTTAGTGTATGAATCGTGAAGCGCTGAAATATTTGTTTTAAAACAACAAGTTGATAAATTAATTGAAGAAAATTATAAACCAAAATAAATCTCAATTCTCACTACTTAATTCTCAACTCTATGACCGCAACAGCAGCAAAAAAATCCATAAAAATTTTCTTAGCGGCTTCGCGCCTTTGCGAGAAAATCATAAATCATAATTCCTAAATCATAAATCAAAAAAAATGTCAGTAACCACAGCAACAAAAAAAATCCTTAAAGGCGGTGAATTTGTAATCAGCGAAAGCGATGCGCAAAGCGTATTTACCCCCGAAGAACTGAATGAAGAGCAACGCTTATTCGGCACAACGCTCAATGATTTTATTACTTCAAAAATTCACCCCAACGTAGCCAAAATTGACAAAGGCGCACACGATTTGGTGGTGCAGTTGTTAGAAGAAATAGGCGAACTGGGCTATCTCGGCACTTCCATTCCCGAAAGCTATGGCGGCTTAGACTTAGACCTCAATACCGAAACCCTTATTTCTGAATACATGGGGCAAACCCACTCTTTCGGTGTAGCGTTTGCCGCGCATACAGGCATTGGTTCATTGCCTGTTTTGTATTTCGGAAATGAAGAACAGAAGAAAAAGTATTTGCCCGGGCTTGCCACAGGAAAGTTGAAAGCCGCTTATTGCCTCACCGAACCGGGTTCAGGCTCTGATGCCCTTTCAGCAAAAACAAAAGCCGTGTTGAGTGAAGACGGAAAGCATTATGTAATCACAGGAAATAAAATGTGGATTACCAACTCAGGCTTTGCCGATATGTTTATTGTATTCGCAAAAATTGACGGTGAAAAATTCACGGGCTTTATTGTTGATGCCAATACAGAAGGTGTTCGTTTGGGTGCCGAAGAAGATAAAATGGGTATCAAAGGTTCGTCAACAAGACAAGTGTTTTTCGAGGGGGCGAAAGTGCCTGTGGAAAATGTGCTGGGCGAAATCGGCAAGGGACACAAAATTGCTTTCAACGTGCTGAACATCGGTCGCTATAAACTGTGTGCTATGGCTTTGGGTGGCGCAAAAATGGC
>CAYSGX010000525.1:0-2174 GCA_964430605.1 uncultured Chitinophagaceae bacterium | reverse complement strand
ATAATAAAGTCAAAGCACTATGAAACGAAGACATAACAACTATGTTTCTATTGTGGTTTACATGGTATTTGTGTCCATACAGTAGCTACAAAGGAGGAAAAACATCCGGGTTTGTTATTTTCAACAGGTATGCTGCACATATGGGATGGTTTTCTCAGGATGACAGACTTTTAATACAGCTTCACATATCATTTATCGTTACGACTGGCTTTTCCTGCTCTTATCATTTCAGCATAAGTTTGTTTCTGTAGCATAGCATTAATGGTTTGCGCTATACGCTTCGATTTTGTTTCATTGGTTTTAGCGCTTTCAATCCATTTGCTGTAATAGTTTTGGTGCGATTTAGGCAGCGTATTAAATTGTTTTAACGCTTCGGGCGCATCTTCAAAACATAGCATCAGTTCAGCCGAAAAGGCAACAGGCTCATTATCTGCTTCCAGAGAAACGTTGAGGATATGCCCTTTTCGCTTGCCGATATGTTTTCTTATTTCAGCATTTAAAGGCAAAATAAAACTGCCTCCACCCATAGGAATAAGCGCGGTTTGTTTTATTGCATGGCTGTCTAATGTTCCTTTTACTCTGAAAGATTTTTTATTGCCGGGCATTAATTCCGCAGCAAGTTTTTCGGGAATTTCTATATAAGTCCAGCCTGTTTTTTCGCCTTTCGCATCAAATTTTAAAATGGTGGCTTTAAAATGAATCATTTTTCAAGCAGTTGTTTTATACGCGACAGTAAAAGTAATACCGTTATCAAATATTTAATAATCCAAACTATTTTAAAATTAGAATTAGTATTATAATTTGGTATTGCTAAAACTTAACAAAGCGCTGTTTATCTTTGCAGCAGTAATTTAGTTATGGTTTATTTAACAAGAAGAGAACATTTCAATGCCGCGCACAAGCTCTATAATCCTAACTGGAGCGAGCAGCAAAACAATGAGGTGTTTGGTAAATGTGCTAACAAAAACTGGCACGGGCACAATTTCGAGCTGTTTGTAACAGTTAAAGGATTACCTAATCCTGATACCGGTTTTATTATGAATGCCAAAGATTTAAGCGCTATTATCAAAAAAGAGGTTTGCGAAAAGTTAGACCATAAAAACTTAAACCTTGATGTAGATTTTATGCAGGGCAAATTAACCTCTACTGAAAATCTGGTGATAGAAATATGGAAGGTTTTATTGCTTCACATTAAAGATTGTCGGCTACATTGCGTAAAATTGTGTGAAACCGAAAATATCTATGTAGAATATTTCGGTGAATAAATAACTGCTATGTCAAACTCAGATAATCCTAACTACAAGAAAATAGACCGTTATAACGAAGATTCATTGAACGGGCTTTCCGGTAATTTTAAAAACATCATTACTGTTTTAGGCGAAGATGTGAACCGCGAAGGCTTGCAGAAAACGCCCGAACGTGCGGCCAAAGCCATGCAGTTTCTTACACAGGGCTACGATTTAGACCCTGTAGGTATTCTTAAAAGCGCCATTTTTGATGAAGACCACAGCGAAATGATTGTGGTGAAAGATATTGAATTGTATTCATTGTGCGAGCATCACATGCTGCCATTTTATGGCAAAGCGCATGTAGCGTATATTCCTAACGGAAAAATTGTGGGGCTGAGCAAAATTCCCCGTGTGGTAGATGTATTTTCCAGGCGCTTACAGGTGCAGGAAAGGCTTACCACTCAAATAAGAGATGTTATAAACGATACGCTGAAACCGCATGGTGTGGCGGTGGTTATTGAAGCCATGCATTTTTGCATGATGATGCGGGGCGTACAAAAGCAAAACTCTTCTACCACCACTTCGGCATTTACCGGAGAATTTGAAAAACAAGCCACCCGCAACGAGTTTATCAATATTATTTCTTCGAGGCTGCATTAGTAGTTAGCCAATGGAATGACTCACCCCGTTAAAAATAGAAGTAATATTAATTATGAGCGGTAGCGTGGTGAGACCTTAATTTGTCATCTATTTTTTTTACTTCATCATCAATTTGTCTTTTAGCTAGTTTAGCGTTTATATGCAATTGAGATAGAAATGCAGATTCACGACCTATTTTATTACTTGTTTCATTATTATTTTCCAGTTTCCTCAATTGAGTAATTTTTTCAAAAGTATTCTTCTCTAATTCGTCCATCGTCAATTTTAATACATTTATAGTAATTG
>CAYSGX010000524.1:1448-2186 GCA_964430605.1 uncultured Chitinophagaceae bacterium | reverse complement strand
ACATCGGCATTATACAATATTGTTTTGGTCTAAAGTAAATTTATGAACCGTATAACGGAATAAATTTTCGACCCAACAAAAAAGCCACCTTAAAAACAAAGTGGCTTTTTAATAAAATCAATAATGAGCTTAGTGATGATGCCCACCCGGACCGTGAACATGGCCGTGTGCCAACTCTTCTTCGCTTGCTTCGCGAACACTCAAAACTTCACCGGTAAAATGCAAGCCTTTGCCAGCCAGAGGATGATTAAAATCCATAATCACCACTTCATCGCCTGCTTCTACTACTTTGCCTCTCATAGGGTTGCCATCTTGGTCAACCAGGGTTAGGAAATTACCTGCAAACAAAACTTCCGAAGCATCTTGACCGTTATCGGTATCGAAAACTGAGCGCGGTACTTCAATAATAGCTTCTTCGGTATATAGGCCATAACCGTTCTCGGCAGTAATGGCAAAAGCAAATCCATTGCTTACTTCTTTGCCTAATAAGTTATCTTCAAAATCGGGCAATAAAGAATCGGTTCCAAAAAGAAATACAAAAGGCTCGGCAGCTTCTACGCGCTCTACTAAATCGCCTTCAGCATGGTCAACGCGTAATTCATAAGTTAGCGTAACTACCGTATTAGGTGCAATTTTCATAAAAAATGTTTTGATTAAATAAAGCGCACAAGATAATTGAAATATACAAGGCCGAAAAACAAAACCCGAAATTCAAAGAGAAAGGACTATCGATTTGTT
>CAYSGX010000524.1:585-1438 GCA_964430605.1 uncultured Chitinophagaceae bacterium | reverse complement strand
AAAAGTTCAAAAAGTAAATTTTGATTTTAGAATTCCATTCAGATTCGGGCTACATTACTAAATTCTCAATACCCCAACACCGGGCTTAACCAACGCTCTGCATCTGCTACGCTCATGCCTTTGCGTTTGGCGTAATTTTCTACTTGGTCTTTGTTTGATTTTTCATTCTAAAATTCTCAATGAGAATTAGAAAAAACTATGAAATTGTGTCTATTGCATTTACCCTTACCGATACCATAAGAAAGATGGCGGAGGAAAGGTGTGCAGGAATTATATAAGAAAACTTGATAAGGCAAGTTATCTTTATGCAAATACTGTAATTATGAATAGAGACGAAATACTAAGCAAGGTAAAACCATATATAGAAGAAGCCAAAGCAGGAATTAAAACTGAAGATGAGAAAGTTGACTTAAAAGCCAAATGGTATAATCTTAAAGAAATAGAAGGTAAAAGTGAATTTCTGAAAGATGTAACCTCAATCGCAAATACTTTAGGTAGGGATGGTTTTATAATAATTGGTATTGATGAGAAAAGTAAGACCTTTTATGATTCAAAAACTGCTGATTCAGGGCTTGATGATGAAAGTAAAATTCAGGACTTTATAATAAAGAATATTGAAGGTGGATTAGATTTTAGTGTTGTTGAAATACAATACGAAGGGAATTTACTTTCAGTAATTCATATCCCTCCTTCTATAAAAATGCCTCATGTAATTAGGCACTATGAATCAAAAAAAGGCAAACAAGAAGAACAAAAGGTTTTTGTAAGAAAAGGAACTAAGATATTGCCTGCAACCAAATACGACTATGAAAAAATGTTTCTTTATAAAGGGCAGTTAAGACCAGAATATGAT
>CAYSGX010000524.1:0-575 GCA_964430605.1 uncultured Chitinophagaceae bacterium | reverse complement strand
AGAAGTTATCTGCTAATTGTCAGTCTGAAGCGATACTTTTGCAGTGTGCTCTGCGCAATATGCGACCAGAATTGTCCGTTAGAGCTAGAGCAATGAATTTTGACAAATTTGCACAGTTATTATCTCGTGCAAATATAATTGAGATGGATGAGAGATTTGAAAGAGAAAGATTAATATTCAACTTTAACTCATTGGTGATAAAAAATGATGGTTATAGGTCTTTACTTTCTTATCGCATTTTTTTGAATTCTTGTTTTCAACAATATGGTTCCAGAATTACAGGATTACAAGCATTTTTTTATACAGACGAGATAGGCAAGATGGAAATAAGTAGTAAGCCAATAGTAATTAATTCAATGGGATATGTTAGATACAGAGATTTTAAGTTTGATGCGCCCGAACATTTAATTTCACAAAGATTCAAAGATATTACTCTTAAATACAGCAATAATAAGAACGACAATAAAATATTTGCTGATATGATGTTTGAATATGAATCGAACTTTCAATTTGAAATACATGATATAGATGACAATATATTTTATATCTCACCTAAGAAAATTGACAAACTTTAT
>CAYSGX010000523.1:838-2196 GCA_964430605.1 uncultured Chitinophagaceae bacterium | reverse complement strand
TTAGGTAGTAGCGGTGTCATTCCGAACGGAGAGAGGGTATTTCTTTTGCTGTTTTTGCTGTCTGCATCGCAGATGAAACAGATTATGGGATGACACGGATTTTGAAAACCGGCTTTTTCTGCGAAATCTTTTAATCCGTAATGCTTTATGAGGTCTAATATTCAATCACGCACTTTTGCTTTTTCGAGCATCGCTAAAAAAACATTTCTTGTTACCTCTTTAGCCCCTAAACTTTCTAAATGCGGATTGTGTATCTGGCAATCGATAAAATGAAAGCCTTCTGAAAACAGTTTTTCCGCCAGCAATATAAATGCCGCTTTGGAAGCATTGGGCATTAATGAAAACATTGATTCGCCAAAAAACACCTTGCCTAAAATCACCCCATATAATCCGCCAACGAGTTGCTCATTATGCCACACTTCTACCGAATGAGCATATCCCTCATCGTGCAGCTTTACATAAGCGGCAATAAATTCATCGCTTATCCAAGTGCCTTCCTGATGCTTTCTTGGCGCTGTGCTACACGCCTTAATCACTGTTTCAAAGGCCTTGTTAAATGTTATTTGAAAACGGTTTTGGCTGAGCACCTGCTTCATGCTTTTAGATATTTTGATATCTCCCGGTAACAGCACCATTCGTGGGTTGGGGCTAAACCAATACACCAAATCTTCATGAATAAACCAGGGAAAAATACCACTGCGATATGCCAGCAGTAAACGCGCTACACTTAAATCACCTCCCACTGCCACCAGCCCTTCATCATCAGCATAGTTAACATCAGGAAACCATAATCTTTTACCAAGAAAAGCAGGAACCAACTATTTACAATTTTGAAGTTACAGTAGCCAGAATTGCTTGCTCTTTTTCAATGGTTTGTTGCAATATATTGCCGGCTTCAGCTACATAAGCGCTTGCCTTTTTTTTGTCGGTTAACGAGCCTGCATTAATCTTCACATTCAGGTAAGCGCCATACACCGCACTGCGGGCACACAACGCTCCCACGCCAGCATCAGATACTGAATTAGGATTTCCTTTCGCTGCCATTTCAGCAATCAACGTCATAGAGTCATAAGCCGTTTGCATTACCTTCAATGGCGTTTCTATGGCAAAAATTGTCGCAGCCTGTATCGCTTCTTTTCGTGCGGCAATTTCATGTTCATTGTTCTTGGGCAACTGAAACGCGCTCATAATAGCGTTAAAAGCACGGGTGTCTTCATCTACCAAAAACAGTAAAGTATCTTTCAGGTGTTGTCCTTTTTCTGCCCAATCGGAAAAATATTGAAACTGATTTTCCCAACCTTTTTTCGCTGCGGAAAGATTGGCAACCATTGTAGCCAGTGAAACGCCCAACGAACCCA
>CAYSGX010000523.1:0-828 GCA_964430605.1 uncultured Chitinophagaceae bacterium | reverse complement strand
CCACCGAGCCGCCACCGGGCGCAGGGCTTTCTGAAGCGGTTTCATCAATAAATTCTTTTAAGGTATTATCAATCAGCTTTTTACTGCCGCCTTCACGCATTACATATTCAATCACTTTTTTGTCGGGATTGAATGGAACCAATTCATCTAGGCCTAAAGATTTCACGGCAATTTTTACCAGTTCTTTTTCTGATACTCCGGCAGAACGTTGTTGTTTTTTCAGAAAATATTTTCCTGCTTCAAGCAAACAATTCAGCGGAATTAAACCCACCAGTTCAGAACCCGTTACACGCATACCTCTTCGCTCGGCACTTTTGCATACTTCATCGAAAGCGATATGCACAGGCGTAATATTAATATTGGTAAGATTCATAGAAATCTGTGCTACGCCATATTCTTCAATATACCAGCCAATGGCTTTTACCGATTTGCAAGTGCCGGGTATTCTCACAGCATTGCCGTTGGCATCTTTCACGGGCTTACCTTCATCGGTTTTCACCCTGCCGTTTTCACGCACGTCAAACGCCACCGAGTTGGCTCTTTTTACCGAAGTGGTGTTGAGATTAATATTATAAGCAATTAAAAAATCGCGTGCGCCAATGGCTGTATTGCCGCTCTTTACATTGAATTGCGCCTCGCCAAAATCAGGCTTCCATTCGGGCTGAATAATTTTATCGGCAATGCCTTCATACTCTCCGGCACGAATAGTTGCCAGATTTTTTCTTTCGGGTTTTGAGGCGGCATATTCATATAAATACACAGGGATGTGTAACTCCTTCCCTACCCTCTCTGCCAGCATCTTAGCATATTGCACGGTTTCTTCCATCG
>CAYSGX010000522.1:0-2198 GCA_964430605.1 uncultured Chitinophagaceae bacterium | reverse complement strand
GTTGAAAAAGCCAATGCCGATGAAGCGTTTGACGCAGCGGCTTGTATTGGTTGCGGGGCTTGTGTGGCTGCTTGTAAAAATGCTTCAGCCATGTTGTTTGTTTCAGCAAAAGTTTCTCAATTGGCATTGCTGCCACAGGGACACCCCGAAAGAAAAACCCGTGTGAAGAAGATGGTAGCGCAAATGGAAGCCGAAGGTTTTGGCTCTTGCACCAACACAGGGGCTTGCGAAGCCGAATGCCCTAAAGGTATTTCCATTTCAAATATCGCCCGTTTAAACCGTGAATACTATGCAGCAGGTGTTTCTTCTGAATATCATCCTGCAAGTGAAGGTGGTGCGGGGTAATACGTTGTATTCTATAATTCAAAATAACAAAGCCTTGACATGTTTGTCGGGGCTTTTGTTTTTTTACGTTATCTAAAAAGAGGAACGCTGATAACGCAGATTTTTATGATGGGTTATGATTTTTTAGGGCTAAAGGGTTTTGCTGCAAAGACAAAATGACGCTAAGTTTTTTTTCGGTTGGAAGAAATTATGATTCGGGATTTGGTAATGCAAGTGTTTAAATAGATTACGAAGAAGCAAACAAATAGCAAAAAATAACCACCACAAAAATTATTTGCATGTAAATATATTTTTTCATATATTTGGCAGCAAAACATAAACTTACCTTTACCTTAGCTATTATGAGAAACACAGTTCTTTTAATACTGCTCCTCACTACAACCATATTTGCCCATGCGCAAACAAGCGCAGGCGGACACAATATATGCCACCACGACTTTAGTACATTACAAGTTGATATTCCTGCCGATTATGTAGTACCTGATATTATCCAAATGTCGGGCAAGCGTAGTAACCCTAGTTCATGGGATATTGAAGTCCTTTGGGAAGGCACTCCTTTGTTGCATGATACAGAAAAGGTAAGTATTGTTATCATACTTTATAAGTTTTCTGAGTCTGAGTTTGCACAGGCAAGGCAATTTGCAATTGCCATGGTGAACACTTTTTTGGAGACCCCTGGAGTTATTGAATATCAGGATTGGTATAGCGTTCAGATTCTATATACACCTGATTCAGTAGTTAAAACTAATACTGAACGAAGATATATCTTGGATAGTTATGCTCCAGATGTGAATATAGCTTTACAGCTTACCAATGACACTGTTCTTTCGGGGCAAGCCGCAGCAGGAATTGCTCCTGACGGTACAGTTACGGCATTTGCTATTGTGAGAGTTAATCCTGCGATCACTACATTAACTGCCGCAGGCTTAGTAGCTCGTCATGAGTTGGCACATATTGCAGGTCCAGCTGTTGGGTATAATATTATTCCCGGCACTGTGGATGAATATGCGTATAATCCCACAGGTATTCCATTTGAGGCTAATCAAGGGTATAACTTGGTAAACGACCCGACAACTAATCATCAGCTCAAACCATTTGCTGATGTTGGTTATCAATACGAATGCTGTTATGGGCCCACTCAAGCTGGCTATATTGTTGACGGACCATCCTACATGCAAGCTCTTCACTTACCCTCTAATGTGGTATTAACCAATTACTGGATAAACGTTAGTCACTATGGTGCGATGCGCAATATTGTTACAAGTAAATACCCTGTTGCCAATATGGTTGCTTCACAGGGTGTTGTTGATAGCTTTGCATTAAGTGTTGCATTGTGTAGCACGTGCGAGGTGGCGTGGTATGTAGATAGCGTATTGGTGCAGCAGGGCAACAGCCCTATTTTCAAACACATTTTTGCAGACTATACCAACTCTGTAACCGTACGCGCTGAGGTATATGATGCCAATCCTGAAATTATAGATACGCGTCACGTCTATCGCCCCGCTCCTGTTGAGTGGGTGTTAACGCCACCCGCCACCGCAGAGCCGCTTACCATTATTTCCAATGTAACGTTGGATTCGATAAACAAGCAGCAAATCATGTTTGGTTGGGAAACTTCGGTAGAGTATCAGAATGATTATTTCATCGTTGAAACTTCGTACGATGGTGAACATTTTGATGTGCTGAACCAAGTTCCGTCACAAGGCAATTCGGCTTATGGTTACAGTTATCAGCAGTCGCTCATTATTGATTGCGATACCACCGTATATATGAGAATTACTCAGGTAGATACGTTAGGTGAGCAGCAAACTGAGGTATATGCGTATGAAAATGTGTGTACAGTGGTTGATACT
>CAYSGX010000521.1:0-2214 GCA_964430605.1 uncultured Chitinophagaceae bacterium | reverse complement strand
GCGGACTAAAGTCCGCTCAAAAAATACCGTTTTTCAAGGTTTCGAACACTTGAGAAATAAAATCGGAACAAGCTGTGTTGGAAAGTAGGGTTAGGTTGTTGTCAGGCTTGCCACTAAAACCGCTGACAGTTCTTGCATTCATCTGCGTAATCAGCGAAATCTGCGGGAAACACAAATATCACATTCATATTTGATGCGACATTAGAATGCGGTAGCAGCTTTTTGCTTAGTCCTTATCTGAAAATTATAAGCGGCATTTAAGCCCAAATCAAGGTTAAGCGTTTTTAGCGTGTTTGGCCCTGCGTAAGGAAACGAATTCACGTCTGAAGAAACACCCGTTCTTGCACCTATAGTTAAATAAGAATTATTACTCATGAAAATGTCATATTCAAAGCCTAATGTTAAGCCCAGTTCATTTACCGGAATAATGGCCTTTTTAGCAAACTGCTCATTGCTCACGGTATATTCAGAACTAATTAAGCGGCTGTAAACCGGCCCGAATAAAATGTTAAACACAACAGGTTTTTGTGTTAAAGCCGAAATACTCGCCCATTTATATTTAAACATTACCGGAGTTCTGATGTAGGTTAAATCAATATTCCCTTCAATGGGTACTTTTCTGAACGTGTTATCTACAAAAGATTGACCTTGTCTTGAATAAATTATTTCAGTTTCTAATCCTATATTTTTACTAAAATTATAGCCTGCCGAAATACCAAAAGCCGAGCCGTATTTGAATTGATACTGCACATCTTTATTAATGAAGTTATTAGTGGCAGCCTGCTTAATCAAAAACCAGTTATTACCCACTCTGGCATCAGCACCAACAAAAAATCCTTTCAGGTTTTTAAGTGTGTTATTGGTAATATTCTCGACATTAGTTGCCTGATATTTCAATAAAACAGCATCATCTTCTAATGATAAAACTCTTGTATCAATCACATCAGTTTCTGCAAGAAGCGTTATTTTGTTTTCAGAAACTGCATTAGCTATATTATTGTTTGCAGCAACAGGGCTGCTATTAGTAATGATGCCTTTTTTGCCATTACCTCTTTTTCTGAAATTACCTTTATCGGTAGAAGAAGCGTTTTCGTTGTCATTTAATGTTGCTAATTCCTTAACGTTGTTTGAATTATTGTTTTCAGAAGTAGTATTTCCTTTTTCGGCAGAAGATGGCGATGCTGAAACATTATTGTTTTTTGAATAATTATCAGAGGTGGAAATGGAAGTATTAGTGTTTGTTTCAGAAATAACAGCATCTTTTTTGGTGAAGAAGGCTGCAATTTTAGTGTTGGTTTTTGCAAAAAGCTCGTCAGAAGTATTTTCTACACTATAATTGAACAGGAAGTTAGCGACAGTAATGGGAATTAACAATGCCAAAATAACATAATACCAATGGTCAAATTTCGACTTCTCTTTATCGGCATTTATATTTTGCTCAATATTGTCCCATATAAATTCAGGTGGCTTGGCCTCAAAGTTCCTAAGCTTATCACTGAAGTGTTGGTCAATGTTATGCTGAGTTCGATCATTTTTGTTGATCTTTCCCATGTAGCTTTTTTTAAGTGATGGTTTTTAGCTGCTCTTTTCCATTCTCACTGCACTGTAGCTAAAATCCTAATGTTGGTTGTCGGTTCTTTAGATAACATGTGTTGCTAAAAGGTTGCATCTAACCATGTTATGTTTATTAACTAATTGATTTTCAATATTATGAACTCTCAAATGCCGGTGTTTATTATTTAAGACTGAACTTTCGCGGCTACTTTTTGCGAAGCGTTTACTTTCGCAATTAAGATTTGGCGCGCTCTTGCCAGTTGTGATTTAGAAGTGCCTTCAGAAATTTGCATCATTTCAGCAATTTCTTTGTGAGAATAACCTTCAATGGCATAAAGGTTAAACACTGTTCTGTAGCCTGGCGAAAGAGATTGCACCATTTGCATAATATCGCTTACTTCTAAGCCGTCAAAAACTCTTTCATCCTGAACGTCTAAAGTTTTACCTTCATCATTTTCAATAGCGTAAAGATTTACTTGTTTACGCAGGTATTCTATAGAAGTATTAATAAAGATTCTGCGTACCCAACCTTCAAACGAACCTTCTTTCCTGAAATTTCCGATGTATCTGAAAACTTTAACGAATCCATCCTGCAAAATATCTTCAGCGCCATGGTCGTCTTTAGCATAACGAAGGCAAACACCAAACATTTGTTTGGCG
>CAYSGX010000520.1:0-2215 GCA_964430605.1 uncultured Chitinophagaceae bacterium | reverse complement strand
ATGAGCAACGGTGGTTTTTTCAGTTATCTGTTGGCTTGCCAGTTGAGCCACCGCATAGCGGCCATTGCCTCGGTTACAGGCAGCATGACCCCCGTAACCTACGATGCCTGCAACCCTACCCGTCCTGTTCCGGTGCTGCATATTCATGGCACTGCCGACCCTATTGTGCCCTATACAGGTGGCAGTTTTAAAACGGTTGATGAAGTTTTGGCATACTGGACTAATAACAACAACTGCACAGGCTCGCCAACCACCACAAGCCTGCCCGATATTGCTACCAACGATGGCTCGACCGTAGAAACTATTCATTACAATAACTGCGATAATAATGCCGATGTATTGCATTATAAAATTACAGGTGGCGGGCACACATGGGCAGGCATGCAAAATCCTTACCCTGAATTTATTGCAGGAAAAAATAACCGTGATATTTTTGCCTCACAGGAAATCTGGTTGTTCTTCAAACAGCATAGTTTAGATGCCACCACCGGCATACAAGAAAAAAACAATGCCCTTCAGGAATACTTCAAAATATTCCCCAATCCCGTTGCCGGTTACATAAATATTGAAAACGAAACAAACGCTATCATCACTATTGCCGACATATCGGGCAAATCATTACTCAGTAGCAATATAGAAGCAGGCAACAACAAGCTTAATACAGTTTCATTACCTGCCGGAATATATTTCGGCACCATTCAGCAACAGCAAAATTATTATAGGTTTAAGTTTATAAAAGAATAGCTTGAGGAGTGTCATAACGGATACTCCGACTAGCGAGGGAGGTCTGCCTTCTTTTTTATTTATAACATTTATTATTTTTTTACCAATTTTGCTTAAAGAATAATATAGATGGAAATATCTGCTTTAACCTTAAAATTGATAATTATTCTCATACCAGGTGCTATTACAACTTTAGTGTTGGAAAAATTAACTGTTAAGGTAAGTGAATTGTCACCATTCAGATTTATAGTTTTCTCTATTGTTTTTGGGACAACAACATATTCCATAATTCAATTTGTAATTTTAGGTTTCACTCATATAAACAATTTAATTGTAGACTATCCAATAAAATATCATTGGTTAAATGTTTGGAATAATATTTCCAATGAGAAAAATATTCCTTATACTGAAGTGCTTTTCGCTTCACTATTGAGTATATTTGTCGGACTAGGGATTTCTTGGTTTAATCACCATAAAGTATTAAATAAAATTGCTCAAAAATTTAAAGTATCTAACAAGTACGGTGATGAAAATCTGTACATGTATTTTTTAAATTCTAATGACATTGGATGGGTATATGTGAGGTCAATTAAATATCAATTAACATATTTTGGATGGGTTCAGTCGTTTTCGGAAACCAAAGATTTTAAAGAGATAGTATTGAGTAATGTGACTGTTTATAACTACCCTAATAGTAAATATCTTTATGAATTGAGAAATATTTATCTTTGTATAGATAAATGTGATGTAATTATAGAACAAGCAAATCCAATTAATTAGATGAGTAAAAAAGAATTTAATCCAAAAGACATTAAGCCAATAACAGAAGGCTTATTGAAGAATAGTCAGGTAAAGCCTAAACCAGATTTACCAAAGGATTCAATTGCGCCACCGCCACCTGCAAAACCGAAAAAATAGTTTTTCATACATCTTTCGTAATATTCAGCAGAGCATGTTCAACAACAGATAAAAGGGATTTCTAATCCTCAAAGTGTCGAATTGGTAATTAGCTTCTCCACTATACCCAAGTATCAATAAAGAATAATCAGCTCAACCTTTGACCATTCAATTGTTAGGGCAAAAGAAATTTGTCAGACACCTTTCCTAAAGTTTTGAACTTTAGGAAAGGTTTAAGATTGATGCATTTCTGCCAACATATAAATAAGTAATTTTGCAGGCAAACAAAAACCGTGTAATGAATTTGGAAGCCCTCACCGCCATTTCGCCTATTGATGGCAGATACCGCAAAAAAACAGAAGTTTTAGCCGCTTATTTTTCAGAATATGCTTTAATAAAATATCGTGTTAAGGTAGAAATAGAATATTTTATCGCCTTGGTTGAATTGCCTTTGCCACAGTTAAAAGATTTCCCGCTGGAACAGTTTGATGATATAAGATTGATTTACGAAAACCTTTCCGTAGAAGATGCGCAACGCATTAAAGACATTGAGCGTGTTACCAATCACGATGTGAAAGCGGTAGAGTATTTCATC
>CAYSGX010000519.1:0-2216 GCA_964430605.1 uncultured Chitinophagaceae bacterium | reverse complement strand
CTATGAAACAAAGTCCTAACAATTATGTTTCTATTGTGGTTATAATAAAAATGTGTTCATACTATAGGATATTCATCGGGACTTTAGCTGACGGCATAAATAAAGAAAAGTGCTGTAACTAACGCTACATAGATTCTTATCCCAAACTCAGGTTTTAAATAATTTTAAAGGCATGGAAATTTATTTGTAAACACATTTGTTACAGGCACATCAAAAAGCATTTTTCTCATTTTGCACTTCAACCACCATTTCAATGAGCGATGCCATTAAACACGAATGCGGAATAGCTGTTATTCGTTTGCTGAAGCCTTTAGATTTTTACCGGAAAAAATATGGCAATGCCTTGTACGGTCTGAATAAGCTGTATCTGCTTATGGAAAAGCAGCATAATCGCGGGCAGGATGGTGCCGGGGTAGCAACCATAAAGCTCAATCCTGTGCCGGGTTATAAATATATCGACCGCATTCGCTCCAACTCTTCACAGCCCATTAAAGAAATTTTTCAGAAAATATACGAGCCGCTGGTAGCCATTGAAGAGAAAGACCCCGGCAAGCTGAAAGACGGGCAATGGTTGAAAAACAATGTGGAATTTGCCGGTGAATTAATGATGGGGCATTTACGCTATGGCACACACGGAAAAAACAGCATAGAAGCCTGCCATCCTTTTATAAGAGGAAATAACTGGATGACCAGGAACCTGGTGCTGGCGGGCAACTTTAACATGACCAACGTTGATGAACTCATTGAACAATTAATTGAATTGGGGCAACATCCCAAAGAACAGGCCGATACCGTAACGGTACTGGAAAAAATAGGGCACTTTTTAGATGTTGAAGTACAAAGGCAATTCGATAATTTTAAAAAGAAAGGTTACGACAATCGCGAAATTAGCCGATTGATTGGCGAGAATATAGATGTGCAACGAATACTCACCCGCTCAATGAAAGATTTTGACGGGGGCTATGCGATGGCAGGGTTAATTGGTCATGGCGATGCATTTGTAATTCGCGACCCCAATGGCATTCGCCCGGCATTTTATTATTGCGATGATGAAGTGTGTGTGGCAGCTTCCGAGCGGCCGGCAATCATGACTGCCTTCAACGTAAGAGTAGAGCAAGTGAAAGAACTGCATCCCGGCAAGGCGCTTATTATGCGCAAAAATGGAGAGGTAAAAGAATTGAAAGTAGCCGATGCGGGCGAAAAGAAATCGTGCAGTTTCGAGCGAATATATTTTTCAAGAGGTACTGATAAAGACATTTATCAGGAGCGCAAAAAATTAGGCTACCTGCTCACCAATAAAATTCTGAAAGCGGTAGATTACGATTTGCACAATACCGTTTTCTCTTTCATTCCCAATACTGCCGAAGTAGCTTTTTACGGCTTAATGGATGGGCTGAACGATTACCTGAACAAACATAGAATTGAGCAGATAAAAAAGTTGGGCACTCACCCCACTGACGAAGCCATCGAGAAAATTTTAAGCTTCAAGCCACGCGTAGAAAAGCTCGCCATTAAAGATGCCAAGCTGCGCACTTTTATCACCGAAGATGCCGCACGCGATGAATTGGTGTCGCATGTGTATGATGTTACTTACGGTTTAATCAATAACAATGTAGATACCATTGTAGTTATAGACGACTCCATCGTGAGGGGCACCACGCTGAAACAAAGTATTCTAAGTATTCTCGACAGGCTGGCGCCAAAAAAAATCATAGTAGTTTCTTCCGCCCCGCAAATTCGCTATCCCGATTGCTATGGTATTGATATGTCTAAGCTGAAAGATTTTGTGGCTTTTCGCGCGATGATTGCTTTGTTGAAAGAACATAATAAAGAGTACCTTTTAGATGAAGTGTATGATGCCTGTAAAAAATCATTATCATTGCCTTTATCCGAAACGAAAAACGAAGTAAAAGTACTTTACAGTCAGTTTACTGCCGATGAAATTTCTAAAAAGATTTCTGAAATTTTACGACCGCAACATATTTTTTCTAACGTTGAAATTCTTTATCAGTCTATAGATAATCTGCACGATGCCTGCCCCAATCACTCAGGCGATTGGTATTTTTCGGGTAACTTCCCCACCAAGGGCGGTAACCGTGTGGTCAACAAAGCCTTCATCAATTACATAGAAGGAAAAGATACGAGGGCTTATTAGAATCATTTACTTTTACTGAAAACGAATATCTTCGGAATCAAGAGATACTTCCCGTCATCAA
>CAYSGX010000518.1:0-2223 GCA_964430605.1 uncultured Chitinophagaceae bacterium | reverse complement strand
AAAAGATAATTATCAATTAATTACCAATTAATTACGTTCTTTCTTATCTCGAACTCACGTTAATAATAAAGTCAAAGCACTATGAAACGAAGACATAATAACTATGTTTCTCCTATACCGAAATAATCGGTACAAGTTGTGGTTATAATAAAAATGTGTCCACACGATAGCTTCACACCTACTTATTTTACCTCATCAGCAAAATCCCAGATGCCTTGCTCAACAATTTCTGCCAGGTGATTATCGGGGTCGCGAAAGTAAAATGATTTGCCGCCATTGGGCCAGTGCACTTCCTGTTCAATAGTAATGCCTTCAGTAATAATTTTTTGTTTCCATGCGGTGTACATTTCTTTCTCACATTCAAAAGCGAAATGGGTAGCGCCACTGCCATAGTGAGGCGGCAATGAAGTATCGTTTTTAGTTGCTTCGGCAATGAAGCAGAGAAAAACAGAACTTCCGGCTTTAAAGAAAATATGCCTGTGAGGCACGTAACTAAACATTTTTAAGCCCAGCTTGCCTTCGTAAAAGTTTCGGGTAATATCAAGGTCGGTTACGTAAATGCAGGTTTCTTTTACTTGGGTGAAATTCAGTTTCATCGTGGTACAAGTTTATTGAGCATTGTAAACAGGCAGCTTCACATAAAAAACAGTGCCTTCATCAGCTTTAGTTTCAAACCAAATTTTTCCTTTAGCGCCTTCTTCAATAGCCTGCCTGGTAATAGCCAAGCCCAAGCCCATACCCGAATTTTTGGTGGTGAAATTAGGCGTAAAAACTTTCGACTGAATATCTTCAGGTATGCCGCTGCCATTATCTTTAAAGCTGATGGTAACATGCTGCTTGCTGTGTTCAATGCCGATAATCATTTTACCATGTTTATTATGGGGCATGGCCTGCTGCGCATTTTTTATAATGTTGCCGAAGGCCCTCAATAGTTGGTTTTTATCGGCATCAATCATTAATGGGGTAGCAGGTTTTTGAAAATCAATTTCAAAATCATCGTGAAGCGCGACAAGGTTTACTGCCGATTGTATGGTTTCTTCCAGATTTAAAATTTCGGTATTGGTTTGTGGCATTTTTGCAAACGAAGAAAAGGCGGTGGCAATCTGCGACAGGTTATCAATCTGTTCAATCAAGGTGTTCGATACTCTTTCTGAAAGCTGTGGCACATCGGGGCGGCCTTCTTTCATCGCCTTTTGCAGCATCTGAATACTTAGCTTCATGGGCGTGAGCGGATTCTTGATTTCATGGGCAATTTGTTTGGCCATTTCGCGCCATGCCATTTCGCGCTCGCTTTTTGCCAGCATATCGGCACTCTGTTCCAGCTCGCCAATCATCTCATTATATTTTGAAACCAGCACACCAATTTCATCATTGCTTTTCCATTCAATAGGTTCGTTTTTCATACCCAGGCGAATGGTTCTGAACCTGTCGCTTAAAACCGATAGCGAGCGGGTAATAGAGTCGGAAAGCACATAAGCCAGAAAGCCGCCAAACACCAGCAACAATACATACACATTAATGAGTGTTACAAGGAAAGAAGAAATTTCGCTTTTCAATTCTTTCTCTATGGCGAAGTAGGGCAGGTTTAAATAGGCAAGCAAGTCACCTTCGCGGTTTCTTATTGGCGAGTAGAGCGAAAGAAATTGCAGCTTGCCTATGTTTTCATTCTGAAAGTATTGAATTTTAGAGCGGTATAAAAGGTAGCGCAACGAAACAGGATCCATCACCACAGAAAACAATCCTTTCTCAAAAATATCAGGTTGCGAAGTATTTATCAATTGCCCGTCAACATTAAAAATATTGATGTCTATAGCATGAATTTCAGAAAGCACCGATAAGTTGAGCACACCTTTTTCATCGGCATATTCATAAGTGTTGAAATTTCTTTTCAGCAATAAGTCAGGATTGTCGGCAATGGCATAACTAATCCCGGTTCTCACAGCTTCTTCTTTTTTCAGCATACGCTCGCGATGATTATCGTTATACTTATTGATGAAGTGAAAAATAGTAACTACCCCCACAGCGATAAATGAAATGACAATCATCATAATCATCGATAACTGAATGCGGTTTTTAAAAGAAATATCAAACAGCGATTTGATATAGCGTGGCTCGGCAACAATTTTTTTAATGAGCCTCAACAGCACAATGATGCCGGCAAGCAGCAGGTATATTACAAACAGATAAGAGAACAGCGTGATAGGCTGAATAAATGTTTTTTCA
>CAYSGX010000517.1:0-2228 GCA_964430605.1 uncultured Chitinophagaceae bacterium | reverse complement strand
GCATGGCAGGTGCAACCATTGCACCAACCCTGATTGAACTGCCCGAAAAACCTATGTTGGCAGCCATGTGCTGTCCGCAGGCATTCATGCAGCCGCTCATTTTTATTTTGATGTTCGATTCGCTGATTAAATCGGCAAATTCATCTTCTAATTGTTCTTCCAGCACGCGGGCTAATGTCATGGAATTGGTTACGCCCAGATTGCAGGTATCTGTACCCGGGCAAGTGGTAATATCGTGTATGGAATCGAACCCTGATTTCGCCAGTCCTAATTTGTTCAGTTCAGTAAATAAGTATGGCAAATTTTCTTTCAGCACATATTTAACCAACATGCCTTGATTCATGGTGATACGCACATCATCGGCAGCATATTGTTTTATTAAATCGGCAAAAGTGCGTGCCGTATCTGAATGAATATCGCCATTGGTAACGCGAATCCCAACAGCATACCAGCCTTGTTGCTTCTGCTCAAAAACGTTTGTTGCCAGCCAGCTTTCATAATGCTTTTTATCAGCATCATTGATGAGAGTTTCAGGTGCAATATTTTTTTCGGTATTAGTATCTAAAACCACTATATCTCTGTTCACCCAATACTCTTTATTTTTCAGCGCTTTAGTTTCTGCTTCAACTAATTTCAACACTTCTTCCAAACCAAGCGTTTTTACCAAAAATTTAAAGCGGGCTTTGTTGCGCCTTTCCCTTTCGCCATGCCTGTCAAATACGCGCAGCACCGCTTCGGCAAAAGGAATTATTTTTTCTTCCGAAAGAAATTCATAAACGGTTTGCGCTGCAACCGCCTGTGCGCCCAATCCACCGCCAATTACCACTTTAAAACCTCTTTTGCCGTTTTCGATTTTCGGAATAAAACCTATGTCGTGGAGAAAAGTGAAAGCGGTATCCTTTTCCGAAGCGGAAAACGCGATTTTGAATTTGCGCCCCATATCCTGACAAATGGGATTGCGCAAAAAGTAATGAGCAAGTTCGTGCGCGTAAGGCGTTACATCAAACTCCTCAAGTGGGTCAATGCCTGCAGTGGCGGCAGCGGTAACGTTTCTCACGGTGTTGCCGCAGGCCTCCCGAAGGGTTACATCTGCTGCTTCTAAATCGGCCCAAAGTTGCGGGGCGTTATCAACTTTTACATAATGCAGTTGAATATCCTGGCGAGTGGTTAAATGCAAATTGCCTGTAGCAAATTTATCAGACACATTGGCAATGACAATTAACTGTTGCGCGGTAACTTTTCCGTAAGGCAGCTTAATGCGTATCATTTGTACGCCTGTTTGCCGCTGCCCATACACGCCTCTTGTAAGGCGGAAATGCTTGAATTTGTCTTCGGGAATAGCACCGGAGCGAAACTCTTTAATTTTTCTTTCGAGTTCAACAATGTCTTTTTTTGCTGCGTTACTTATGTTTTCAGAAAATTGAATGCTGTTGCTCATTTGCCTGTTTATCTTTTTGCTTCAGTTTTGTTAAATAAAAAACCCTTCTGTGTTAGAGAAGGGCTTTATAAAGTCTTTCGACCAAATAATATATACTACACCCTTCCTTTTCAGGCAATACAACAACAACAGCACATGTTGCCGATAATATTGCTTGTATTGGTTGGGTTTTTAAAATTCATTGTTTTAAAATGTTATGCAAAAGTATAGGTAGCAAGTGAAAAAATCAAATCTAACATCAAAAAAATCTACTTAATCAATAGAATTTATACCGAAACAACTCAGGTTTTGGAAAAATCAAAGTCCGAAATGTTCGGTATATCTATTCTCTAAACAGATTTGATTCCAAAACCTGTTTGAGAATAGTATACTTGCGAAGTATTAAGTTTCAAACACAATTTTATATGGCCAATAGACTATTTATTTAGCAATTTGGCTGCTTCTTTAGCAAAATATGTAGCAATTATTGAGGCTCCGGCTCTTTTAAAACTCATCAACATTTCTATCATGGCGGCATCGTGGTTGAGCCAGCCTTTTTCGGCAGCGGCTTTCAGCATGGCATATTCAGCGGAAACATTGTAAACAGCAACAGGCACATTTACCGCATTTTTTACTTCACGCACAATATCTAAATAAGCCAAGCCGGGCTTTACCATTACAATATCCGCGCCTTCTTCAACATCAGCAAGGGCTTCTTTCACTGCCTCGCTGTTGTTTGAAAAATCCATTTGATAAGTCTTTTTATCGCCAAAGCCGGGCGCAGAATCTAAAGCGTCTCTGAATGGCCCGT
>CAYSGX010000516.1:0-2229 GCA_964430605.1 uncultured Chitinophagaceae bacterium | reverse complement strand
TGAATATACACATACGCCATCTTCCTGTGGATTGTTTACAGGAATACAGCGGATAGTGGCTTTGGTAAGCTCTTTTATTTTTTCTTCGGTTTCAGGCGTGCCGTCCCAATGCGCATATACAAAGCCCGATTTGTTTTCGATTATATCTTTAAACTCGTCCCATGTATTTACGGTGTGCGTGTTTTGCTCACGGAAATTTTTGGCTTTGTTATAAATATTTTGCTGAATTTCTTCCAACAGATTTTCTATTCTCTCGGCAATGCCTTCAAACGGTTGAGAACTTTTTTCTTTAGTATCTCTGCGGGCTACCTCTACAGTGCCGTTTTCCAAATCGCGCATACCCAAAGCAAGCCTTACAGGAACGCCTTTCATTTCATATTCGGCAAACTTAAATCCAGGACGTTTGGTATCATCGCTGTCAAACTTCACTGAAATGCCTTTTGCTTTCAACGCTTTTATTACAGGCTCAACTTTTTCAGAAAGTTTAGCCAAATCTTCATCACTTCTGTAAATAGGCACAATCACCACTTGTAGCGGAGCTAATTTAGGCGGCAGCACCAAGCCGTCATCATCGCTGTGCGCCATTATCAGCGCACCGATTAAGCGGGTAGAAACGCCCCAACTTGTAGCCCACACAAATTCCTGTTTACCTTCTTTATTCAGAAACTGCACATCAAACGCTTTGGCAAAATTCTGCCCTAAAAAATGCGAAGTGCCTGCCTGCAATGCCTGTCCGTCTTGCATCATGGCTTCAATGCACAAAGTGTCTTCTGCTCCTGCAAAACGCTCGTTAGCTGTTTTTCTGCCCTTTATCACAGGCAATGCCATCCAACTTTCTACAAATTCAGCATATACTTCAAGCATTTGTGCTGCTTCTGCAATGGCTTCTTCTTTGGTGGCGTGGGCGGTGTGTCCTTCCTGCCACAAAAATTCGGCAGTGCGCAAAAACAGACGGGTGCGCATTTCCCAACGCACCACATTAGCCCATTGATTAATAAGCAAAGGCAAATCTCGATAAGACTGAATCCAGTTTTTATAGCTGTTCCAGATAATGGTTTCAGAAGTAGGACGCACAATCAGTTCTTCTTCCAGTTTCGCTTCGGGGTCAACAATTACGCCTTTTCCGTTCGGGTCATTTTTCAGCCTGTAATGCGTTACTACGGCACATTCTTTCGCAAAACCCTCTACGTGGGCAGCTTCCTTGCTTAAAAAACTTTTCGGAATAAACAACGGAAAATAAGCATTCACATGCCCTGTGTCTTTAAACATTTTGTCTAAAGCATCTTTCATTTTTTCCCATATAGCGTAGCCATAGGGCTTTATCACCATGCAGCCTCTCACTGCGGAATAATCGGCAAGCCCGCCTTTTATCACTAAATCGTTATACCATTGGCTGTAATCTTTCTCTCTTGAAGTAATTTCTTTACTCATAAAAATAGTTTGGCAGGTTATTTGTTATTATTGAAGTGGTGTGGCAAAGTTATATCATTTCAATAATCATTAAGCCGAAACAGATGTATTTTGCACAGTAACGAAAAAATTAAATTGATAACAAGCATTAAATTTGAAATGCAATTAAACCTTTTCAATAAAAACTATGTCTAACCGTATAAATCTCACTATCATGAAAAACTACATCAGCATTTTTGTTTTGTTGAGTTTTGTTTTTGGTGTTTCTGCTCAAAACAACGATGATTTGTACTACAGGCCATCGAACAAAAAAACACCCGATAGTTATACTACCGATAAAACTCCTGAGTCTTATGCTCCGCAAGAAAAGCCTTATGAAGAGCCGCCTTTCTACGATAACGGTAATGAGGCAACTACAAATACGTATGATGGCTATCAAATGAGAGATGGTGGTATTAACACCTCTTCTTATAATGATGGAAATGGCAGTGTTACCAATAATTATTATGGCGATTATTATGAAGATAACAGCTACACTAATCGCATGAGAAGGTTTTATAACCCAACAGTTGGCTTTGGTTATTACAATAATTTTTATGACCCGTTTTGGTATGATCCTTTTTGGGGGCCATCTTACGGGTGGGGTGGCGGATGGAATAGTGGCTGGGGCATTTCTATAGGTTGGGGAAGCCCCTGGGGGTGGAATCGTCCTTATTATGGCTGGGGAGGCGGATGGCAAAATCCTCATTGGGGATGGGGCGGTGCGTGGAACAGCCCATATTATGGTTGGGGTGGCGGCTGGGGCAACCCTTATGGCGG
>CAYSGX010000515.1:0-2246 GCA_964430605.1 uncultured Chitinophagaceae bacterium | reverse complement strand
CGCCTGCACCACCTCTGGCACCCGGTTTGTTAGCGCCTACACCGGGTTTTCCGGTTTTCTTACGCTCACCATCTTCCGAAGCAAAATCCTGCTCATATCTTCTTCTGTCTTTTTCTTCAACATCGTCTCCTCCTTCTTCTTTAGCGGCATCAGATTCGTCCTTATCTTTTTGTCTTTCCTGCAAACCTTCGATAATAGCATCTACCAGGAAGTTGGTGATGATTTGGATTGATTTCGAAGCGTCATCGTTTGCAGGAATTGCAAAATCTACCTGTGTAGGATCTGAATTGGTATCTACCACACCGAAAGTAGAGATGTTTAATCTCTTCGCTTCAGCCAAAGCAATATGCTCGTGGAAAATATCTACCATGAAGATTGCAGCAGGAAGACGGTTTAACTGAGCGATACCGCCCAATACTTTTTCCAACTTTTCTTTTTCACGGCTTAATACCAGACGCTCTTTTTTGGTCATGTTTTCAGCCTCGCCTTCACTCAACAATTTTTCGATGTTCTGCATCTTCTTAATCGATTTGCGAAGTGTAGTAAAGTTTGTTAACATACCACCTAACCATCTTTCGGTAACGTAAGGCATGTTTACACGCTTTGCAGCATCTTCAACTATAGTTTTTGCTTGCTTCTTAGTAGCAACAAACATAATTTTTTTACCCGACTTGGCGATAGACTTCAATGCCGCTGCGGATTCATGCAGCTTTACTAAAGTTTTATTCAAATCGATGATGTGAATACCTTTCTTTTCCATGAAAATGTAAGGCAACATCTTCGGGTTCCATTTCTTCTTTAAGTGACCGAAATGAACACCGGCATCTAATAATTCCTGAGGAGTAATTTGTGACATATCTTTTAGAATAAGGAGATTAACGTTTACTGAATTGGCTTCTCTTACGTGCTTTGCGTAAACCTGGTTTCTTACGCTCTACGGTACGAGGGTCTCTGATTAACAGGCTTGCTTTTTTCAAAGCAGGGCGCAATTCTTCATTTTCTTTAATTAAAGCTCTTGCGATAGCCAATTTAACAGCATCGGCTTGTCCTTTAACACCACCACCGTCAACATTTACAGTGTAGTCGAAAGTATTAGCTTCTTCTACTGTTTTTAAAGGCAACTCTACCTTAGCTAAAAGGTGAGGCAATGAAAAATACGCTTTGCTGTCTTTACCATTAACGGTGATAGTACCTTTGCCTTTGCTAAGGAATACACGCGCTACAGCAGCTTTTCTTCTTCCGGTTGCGTTTGTTTTGTTCATATAGAAATTACTTATTTAATAAGTTTATAGAAACAGGCTTTTGCGCAGCATGAGGATGCTCGTTGCCTGAATACAGGAAAAGTTTTTTAATCATGGCTTTACCTAATTTGGTTTTAGGTAACATCTTAGCTACGGCATGTTGTAAAATGCGATCGGATTTATCGCCAGCCAACAATTGCTTAGGAGAAGTAAAACGCTGACCACCGGGGTAACCTGTGTGGCGAACATATTGCTTGTCTTCTGTTTTGCTGCCGGTGAAACGAACCTTATCGGTATTCAATACAATAACGTAATCGCCCGTATCGAAATGAGGAGTGAAATAAGGCTTGTTTTTACCTCTTAAAATATGCGCAATTCTACTTGCCAAGCGGCCTACCACTTGATTTTCGGCATCTACTACATGCCATGCTCGCTTCACGATTTTCTCGCTGGCTGAAACGGTTTTGAAACTTAAAGTATCCACAGTTTTTTGAGTTTACTTGTTGAAAAATGGATTGCGAAGGTAGAATCCTTCTTTCACAGATACAAGGAATTTTAAAAAAAATAAGGGGCTACTCTCGTAACCCCTTGATAATCAGCTAAAATTTCGTAAATATTTTTTAATCTCTTCTGCCTAAAAAGATACTTATGTAGTATAAAAGAGTGGCTAATGAGCTAATTGCTGCCACTACATAGGTAGAGGCTGCCCACTTCAAAGCGTCTTTTGCCTGCGTGTGCTCTTCGCCAACGGTAATATTGGTTTTATCTAACCAGGCCAATGCTCTCGCGGAAGCATCAAATTCAACCGGAAGGGTAACAAAACTGAACAGCGTAGTTGATGCGAATAATATAATACCTGCCAGTAACAGATATGGGAAAGTATTAAGTAATAAAACACCGCCAATCAATATCCAGGGCATCCATTTAGAGGCAAGACTAACAGCCGGTACCAATTTTGAACGCATGCCCAGCCACGCGTAAGCATCGGCATGTTGCACCGCATGG
>CAYSGX010000514.1:658-2264 GCA_964430605.1 uncultured Chitinophagaceae bacterium | reverse complement strand
CGCCAACCCATCTCCAAGTATTGGGCGGGGTAGGGTCGTTGATAGTTTGAGCTAATATCTGCGGATAAGTACCTGCCGTTGTAAGCGGAACGGTATTTTTGGTAATAGTAATATTGCCGTTTGCCGTGCCGTTGCCGTTTTGCGCACCTAATGATGTCCACGCTCCTGTATTCCTGAATATAGTAACGTTGCCCACCGTGGGTGTAGCATTAAAATCGCCTGCCTGATAGCTCATGGTAATATTTGGCGAACCCCAGTTGCCATTGGATGTAATGTTGCTGATATAACCCGCTCTTATATTTCCACCTGTTGAGGGGACATTGGTTGGAGTGTAATCTCCTGAATTATCGTGTTCAATAAATCCTGTTTTAAGACTTGCCCCAATAGCAGCAGATGCAAGGGTTTGAATGGTTAAGGGGCGGTAGCCATTTACCGTTGCTCCTGAAATTCCTATGGGGAATTTGAATGTCTCGGCAGCCATGGCAAAAGTTCCAACTGTTACCTGAAATCCGCTATTGCTTCCCAAAAAAGAAAAGTAGCTTCTCTCATTTGCCGTGTTCATAGAATTCCTGAGATTTGTAGAAGGATTAGGGTTAGCAGCAGCATTGGTATAAGTTACCGTATTGTTTCCCATGCTTACAATACCGCTCCATAACCTGAAAATACGGGTGTTTGTAGCTCCGAAAGCAAGGTGGCCATTTATTGCCAATACACCGCCTCCGTTCGTATGCCCGTTCATATCCAGCGCATTGGTGGGCGAAACAGCATTTAAAGTGATATTACCGTTAATAGTCAAAGTAGGGCTTGCAATGGTGTTGGTTTGGCTTTGGTTGGTGAAATTAATTGTATTGAAACCCTGCGCACCTGCGGTAAGGTTGATACTTCCCATGCTATTGCTCGAACCTGCGATATTTAATGTGCCGTTTGAAGTTGCCGATTGCAAAGAACCGTTTGCAGCAGAACTGACCGTGCCGTTTAATGTAAGCGCTTGCGCAGCAATATTCAGTTGTCCTGTTGTCAGAGAAAGTTCGTTATCTACTGTGGTTGCGCCTCCAAGCGTAGCCTGCCTCGCGGCAATATCTTTTGCTATTACCAAATTGTAATAAGTTGTTGCGCGAACAGTTTGTGTTGCTGCTAAATTATAGGTAACAGTATTGCCTGCTGCATTTGCAACCAAAGCAGGCGCAACCGTAGTTGACGCAATAAATAAGTTTGCATTGGTTGCGTTTACCAAATTTCCTGTTAAAGTTATTGTTGCTCCTGTATTTAGTTGATTGAGTGTCGCTTTGTTGGTTAAGGTTGTATTGGCATTAATAGCAAGTGTTCCGCGAACGGTAAGGTTTATTTCGTTTTCGTAATGGGTGGAAGCCAATGTTCCTATGGTTAAATTGAAAACATCAATTGCATTTCCCGTGATGGTTCTAGGCGCACCCGAGTTTAACATATAAGTACCCACACCTGCGGGAGCAGTGAAAGTTCCGTTGTTTGTAATGTTTCCCCGGATAGTGATTGTTGCCCCACCTGTAGTGTGATTCCATGTGGCATTATTTTCCAACAGCAAATTATCCATTGAAAACGCTGATGCAATGTTGTTGATATGCCTGAA
>CAYSGX010000514.1:0-648 GCA_964430605.1 uncultured Chitinophagaceae bacterium | reverse complement strand
GTTGTACCACCGGTTACGGTTAACGAGGTAGTAAATGAATTCGCAAAAAGGATTCCGCTTGTTACGGTAACAGTACCATTCACGGTGGCTGCACCGGTACTACTGAATGTAACCCCTGTTGAACTATTCGCAAAATCAAGATTTCCATACTGTGCAGTAGCTCCCGATAAAGTTTGTGCAACTGCTCCATTCATTAAGATTTTTCCCGCGCCAGAATGAATTGCATTATTAACAACATTTCCTTTAGCATGAATTGTATGCCCTGCATCAGCAAAAGTACCCGCGCCAATAGTAAACAGTCCATTAACCGCAAATCCTCCCTGGGCGGTTTTAACAGAAGCACCTGTTAAGGTAAGCTGACCATAACTAGCAGGCACATTGCTAACACTTTGTGCGGCAGTTGACTGGTAAGTAACAATACCGGCATTATCTAAAGTGATATTGGCGGTAGTGAAATTGAGGGGAAAAGCCGTAGCTGCTGCATTCAATCCCAAAGTAAGCCGCCCGTTTGATGCCATATTCATTCTGCCCGAGGCATTGCCGGTGATTTGGTGTCCGTTATCAACCAATATCCCTGTTACAATATTCAGACTTCTCACGCTGACTGGGCCCGCTAACGTGGCTGTGTTGGCAACAGGCTTGTTAATT
>CAYSGX010000513.1:0-2272 GCA_964430605.1 uncultured Chitinophagaceae bacterium | reverse complement strand
CTGCGCACAAGGCTTTCTACAACATTGGTAACCGTAGGCACTAATAACGATATTGCATTTGAGAATATAAATCCCGCTACTCCTTCGGCAAAAATTAAAACCTTGGCAACAGATAGCGCGCATAATATTTCAGCAATAACCACACTTCCTGTAAATACCGATTTCAGCGCACCCGAAAATATACTTTGGGTAAACGATGGTACAAGCACAGATATTGATAGTTTTTATTTGCCTGCGGAATTAAGTGCAAACTGGAACACATCTGCTGATGTTAATTCAGGTATTGCCCGCTATTGGATTAGCATAGGCACTACTGCCGGAAACGATGATGTATTATCATGGGCTGACGCAAACTCGCAATTATCTTATACTACACAAAACTTATCTATAGTTCCCAATCAATTATACTACACTAATATAAAAGCTGAAAATGGCGCTGGTTTATTTTCTGATATTACTTCTTCTAACGGACAACAATGGCTGGTGCTCACCACTGCCGAAAATTCAAACAACACCTTAAACGTGAAAGTATATCCTAACCCCGCTAAAGAAGTTGTGTACGTAAAATTTGAAAGCGGCATAACCAATGCCCATGCAGCATTATACGATATGCAAGGCAAGGAAATATTCAGTAAAACTTTGAAAGAAAATAACATTATTGAACTATCGCTTCCGGCAATGCCTGCCGGTAAGTATCTGCTAAAAATTTCTTTGGAAAATAACGAAGAAAAATTTAGGTTGATAAAGTTTTAAAGGTAATACCGTAAAGTATTGACAGATGAACCTGTGGTAGTCCAACTTTCAGGTGTTGAATAAGTTTGTCTTGATGGGGGGCAAAAAAAGATATGCCTTCTAAATAAAAAAGCCCCGGCTTTACCGGGGCTTTGAAATTGTTCTGTCTGACTAACAGAATAACTTAAAATTCAGTTTTTACATCTGAATAATTTTCCTGAAGGTTGCCTCGCCATTAATAGTAAGCTTTACTAAATAAACCGCATCGTTGGTCGATGATTTGTCGCTTTCAAAGATGTAGCTGTAGGTGCCGGGCTTAAATTGTGTATTGGCAAAAGTTTTTACTTTTCTTCCGGTCAAATCAAACACCTCTAATCTTACATCCGATTCACTGGTGATGGTGTATTTAATCTCTGTCCTGTTTTGGAAAGGATTAGGAAATACATTCAAAGAATTCTGATTTAGAGGTACTGCTACATCTTCTGCAGAAGTAGAATAGTCAAACTCCCCATCGATATACTGCGCATAATACAACATCATTTCTCTGTCTGTAGTAAAGCCCCATGTCATAATTCCACCGGTATTGTTGATATACTTGGCAGAATCTATCAAGCCATTATGCACACCCGGCTCTAAATAAAACATAGGCTCATAGATTTTGGTTGGCGGATGTTCCCAATCGTAAAATCCTGTATTAATACCATTCTTTTCAAAACCGTTATACAATTGCTGACCTGCACTTCCGTCCACATTTCTGGCATAAATATCATAGCCAATACCCCTTGAATGAGTATGAGAAGTTAACGACCAGATACTGATATTGGTTTTGTTCCATGTATTTCTGAACCTGTGCACTGTGGTAGGGCTGGGTGTCATAAATATGGTAGGATTAGGAATTAAATCTGATTTCATTTCATATTTGGCCGTATGTTTCGGCTGCGTATAAACGTTAACATAAACCTCACCTACCAATACAGTGTCATAATAATTAAACATGTGAAAGTTTAGATCCAAAGCGCTCTCTGTTTCCCAACGGTAAGCAGTTTGGGCAGGCAATTCAATGTCGCCATTATCTTGCCAGGCCATTACATAACCTTTATCTTGGTCAAAAGCAGTTGAAACATCAAGAGGCTGTAATGCTTCAGGCCAACTTTGTTTTGTGCCGGGCTGGAATTTTCTTAAAATAAAATGGTGAGACTCGTCATTCATAAACATATCCAAACGGGTTACCTCAATAGTATCGGGCAATCTTAAATCATACTTCTGAAAATATTCCGCTTCTTCTCTTGGAGCAAAGAATATTGGGCCCATTTTAATCTGAAAGCCTTCGCCCGGTGCAGGCGCTGCCGGCCTTGTAAATCTCGGGCGCGCTTCACCATTATAGTATTTCTCTATATTCTGAACATTAATTCCCGAATGCGCATTAGGCAATGAAGGATTATTAATCGTAGCTCCGAAAAGAATCCATTGCCTTACCAATTCTATTTCAGCATCTCTCAATTTAGGGCGGGTATTAGGCATCGCTGCACCTTCGGCAGCA
>CAYSGX010000512.1:0-2277 GCA_964430605.1 uncultured Chitinophagaceae bacterium | reverse complement strand
CAAGTGGGGCATTTTGGCTAAATCGGCAATAAAAATTTCGTTGGCAATATTTTTCCCTAATGCCACAGGCAAATCCATTTTGGCATTCTGAAATTTTTCGGAAGCCAGCAGGCTTTTCATTGACACCACTTCTTTATGCGCATTAGGCACTTCTATACCGATAGTGCCTTTGCCCGGAATGGGTGCAATAATACGAATGCCCAAAGCGGAAAGCGCCAAAGCAATATCGTCTTCCAGATTTTTAATTTTTGAAATACGCACACCCGGGGCAGGCACAATTTCATAAAGCGTAACTGTAGGCCCAATAGTGGCTTTGATTTTGGCAATCTCAATATTGTAGTTTTTCAGTGTTTCTACAATCTGATTTTTATTGCGCTCCAGTTCGTCTTTATCTATTTTAATGGTGTCGCTACCGTAATCATTCAGCATATCTAACGGTGGCGATTTGAAATGCGGCAGGTCTAAAGTAGGGTCATAAGGTTCAGATGCCAATACATCATCCGCATCATTTAGAAAGCTGTCTTCTTCATTTTCTTCGGTAGTAACAAAAGAATTTTCTACAGGAGGCTGAATATCTAAAGAAAGTTCGTCTTCTATTCGATTCTTTACAGCAGGTTCTTTGGTAATTAATTCAAAACCATCATTATCGGTTTCCGCAATTTCTATTTCTTCGGAAACAGCATTCTCAATAATTACAGGTTCATCAAGTACTCTTTTGTTTAGCTCTTCTTTGTTTTCATCAACAATGGCTTTCTCCCATTCCTTTATTTCCGAATCTTCATCGAAAATCATTTTTCCGTCAGCGCCTATACGATTTCTATTTGCCAGCAGAACATTTGCAGGTTTTCTTCTGAAATCTATATTAAACATTACAACCAAATACACCAAAATGAAAAATATAACGGCTGCTATTGTTCCTACAAAACCTATAAAGCGTTGCAGCCAGTCGCTTACAAAAATTCCGAAAGCGCCACTCCAAAACGGCATAGCGCTGAATAAACCTGTTACAACTGCAAGCCAGATAACTGCGGGAATACAATGTGCCGCTGTACTCCAAATTCTGATTTTCGATTCGGAAAAAATCAATTTCCAGCCTGTAGCAAAAAATATGGGCAGTAACAGATAAGACGCTATGCCAAATCCTTTATAGAAAAACAAGAAAGACAGCCATGCGCCCAACCAGCCTACAACGTTGGCAGCAGGTTTGTTTTTTTCAGCAAATAAACTCCATGAAATGTTATTTACTTCGGCAGAATCGAGTTTGTAAGTAAATAAAAATGAAGTAAACGCAACAGAAAGTAATGCTGCCAGCAACAACAAAAACATGCCGGTAATACGTTGATACCTTTCATCTTTCCAAAATGATTTATGAGAAGCAGCTACAACAGTATCCTTTTCTTTGTCTTTCTTAGCTCTTGCCTTTGGTTTGGGTTTATCTTTTTCAGTTTCCGCCATTAGTTCCAAAGATAAATATAGCAGAGATAAATGCGGTTAAAGCATTTCATTTGTTTTTAACCAACAGAAGTGTATTGTCTAAATAAATCAAAGCGCTTACTCACTTCATTAAAGTAAGCGAACCTTTGAAGTTTTTAGTATATCCATCCTGAAACTTTGTATTCACATGCCAAACATATACACCGGGATTTACCAATTTCCCCATATATGTACCGTCCCACTCATAATTCAACAAATTACCTTCAAACATTTTTTCTCCCCAACGATTAAAAATCAACACTTCCAGTTCCGCCAAACCTCCAATATTTCCAAAAATCTTCCAGGTATCATTTATGCCATCTCCGTTAGGAGTAAAAGCATTTGGAATATAAATGGTATAATTTGGCACTACCGCAATCAGAATATTATCTGACCCGCTGCAACCCGATTCATTTACAGATGTAACCGTATATTGCGTGGTAGCGCTGCCAGTAAATTCAGGATTTGCACAATCGCTGCAAGATAAATCGGTAGCAGGCTGCCACAGATAAGTTACCGTTCCGCTTAAATTAGTTATAACATCTAAAGAAATTGATTCTCCCGCATCGATAGTTGCCGAATCGGGCACAATACTCACCAATACCGCACCGGGTTGCTCAATAACAGCAGATACTGTTGTTTCGCAACTATTTATGTCTGTAATTGTAATAGTATAATTTCCTGCGCCTAATCCGCCAAAATTCCCATCTGTATTTTGATTTCCACCTGAAAGAGAATAGGTATATGTTGGAGTGCCTCCCGATGCCGTAACTGTTATCTGGCCATCGCTGTAGCCAAAACAAC
>CAYSGX010000511.1:1882-2287 GCA_964430605.1 uncultured Chitinophagaceae bacterium | reverse complement strand
AGAAAAGTTACTTTCGGAAAAATAAAAAGCGACACGCTGCTGCTCAATCGCTATGCACCCAAAACCCATAATATTAAATTGGTAAGCATGGGTCATGCCCACTACGACCATATTTTAGACCTGCCTTATTTTATTCCGAAGCTGAAAAACGAAACCAAAATTGTGGGCAGTAAAAATGCTGTTGCCATTGCCAATACACTGAAAACAAAACATGCAGCTATAGATATCGGGGCTTTAAAAGCGACCAACGAAACAACCGGCAAATGGATTTACGCAGCCGATAGCACCGTGCGCATTATGGCAATACAATCGGCACATTTGCCTCATATTGCCCGAAAACATTTATATCATGGGCATTATGCAATTGCGCCCGAAAACTTTCCGCAAAAAGGCAGGCATTTTTTG
>CAYSGX010000511.1:0-1872 GCA_964430605.1 uncultured Chitinophagaceae bacterium | reverse complement strand
CCTACCTTATTGATTTTTTAAATGCCTCATTTCAGCCCGAAAAGAGAATCTATTTTTCTTCATCGGCAGTTGCTTATCCTAATGGTTTTTTCCCCGCGGAAATGTTGAACGAAAAAGCCGTTGATGTGGCAATACTCTCTGCCGCTTTGTCGCAAAAGGCTGAAAATTATCCGGCAGCATTGCTGAAATTTTTAAAGCCCGAAAAAACCATTATTTGCCATTGGGAAAATTTTTTCAGAAACCAGGAAAAGAAACTTAAAGCCGTATCGCTAACCCGCCATCATAAATTCCAAAAAACTTTAGCCGAACTGAATACTATTACCGAATTTCATTTTATTAAACCCGGAAATTCGTGGGTGGTGGAGTGAGGTTTTTAATGTATCAATCTGGGAAAAAAATCCCTCGTCTTTAGTTTAATTTCTTTTTTACATATCACGAATGCACGAATAGGTACTTAGTTTGATTACCAATAAAATTTATTCGTGTATTCGTGGCATAAAAACTCTAATTAGTGGTTTTCAGAATCATTTTTAAACAGTCTCTTAGTGTTTCCTTTGTGCAACTTTGTGTTATAGCTGTTACACAAAGTTTCACAAAGAGTTGTCAGTTTCTTTAGCCGAATTTACAAACCCTTCGGCTTCAAGCCGAAGGTAGTTTAGTTAACTGAAAAAGAAATATTTAAGGAGATAGAAGTTATGCCACAATATCCTGATGGTTAGGAAGGCTTCTTCGGAAAATAACGTTGTCATATTGATTTCTAAATACCACAAACAGGCTCTAAGTATATTCTCGGATTTTTTATTCTGAAAAATACATGGAACAACGTATTGTTTCTTATTTCTTTATATTTGCTGAAATAAAATAAAGGAAAACAGTGTCATATTTAAAATGTGTAAAATGATACCAGTTATATTAGGATAATACAAACCATTTTTTCACCCTTGCTAAAATCTTACTTACAATGAAAAACCTGACATACACTTTGCTTTGGTTCTCGTTGCTTTTTTCCACGCTGCATATACATGCCGCCAATGAAACAGAACCCAACAACACTTTTGCTGAAGCCAACCTGATAATTCAGAATGATGTGGTTAACGCTTCCGTAAGCAACGGTTCCGATAATGATTATTTTGTATCGCTGACCCAAACAGACGGAACTTTGAAAATTTACTTTTCATATAGTGGCGGCAGCTCGGGGGCGGATTTTTGGCTTTATGCGTATAGTAGGAATCAGGGAAGTATAGGGTCAGCTAATATAACCAACAGTTCTTCGGGCAATGACAGTCTGCTGATATATTGCCGTGCGGCAGATACCATCTATTTGCGGGTCAACGCATCAGAATCTGTGGCATATAATATCAGCTATACGGTGGTTGAACCTGCCGTGAGTGATGCCGAGCCGAACAATGATTTTGCTCAGGCAGTATTCTTTGAACATACTGATACCGTTCGGGGACGTATTTATTATTCAGGTGTTACTGCCGATGCCAACGATTATTTTTTCAGCGTATTGCCCGAAGATGGTACATTGCGTATTTACGTGGACAAAATAAACACTTCCAATTCTACGGGAGCGGATTTTTGGTTTTATGTGTATAGTAAAAATCAGGGCAGCATCGGCTCTTATTCAAGAGTGAATACTGCAGTGGGCGTATTGCCGACAGACACTTTAGATATTTTCTGCCGCGCAGCTGATACGGTATTTTTCAGGGTAAACGCTTCCGATTGTTACAGTTATTCTTTTAGTTATGAAATGATTCCTTCGGGTATAAGAGATGCCGAACCGAATAACACCTTTACAGAGGCGACATTTTTTGCACATACCGATACAGTGAAAGGGCGTATTGCATATACCAGCACTGCTGCCGATGC
>CAYSGX010000510.1:0-2287 GCA_964430605.1 uncultured Chitinophagaceae bacterium | reverse complement strand
ATGCTCTACTTTTATTTCTTCGCTATCGGCCAAGTCGGCAATAGTGCGCGACACTTTTAAAATGCGGTCGTAAGCACGGGCGGAAAGTTTCAGCCTGTCCATCGCTTTATTCAGCAGGTTTATGCCTACGTTATTTATTTTACAAATTTCTCTTATTTCTTTTGAACCCATTTGCGCGTTGCAATGCATTTCTTCATTGTCTTTATACCGCTCTTCCTGAATTTTTCTGGCATTAATTACTCGTTCTCTAATACTTTCACTTTTTTCATATTCCCTCTCTAAAGAAAGTTCTTTGGTAGGCAGTGGCGTAACTTCCACATGCAAATCAATTCTATCAAGCAATGGCCCTGAAATTTTATTCAAGTATTTCTGCACTATTCCGGGGCCGCATACACATTCTTTTTCAGGATGATTATAGTAACCGCAAGGACAAGGATTCATAGCCGCAATCATCATAAAAAACGCAGGGTACTCAACTGAAAATTTTGCCCTCGAAACAGTAATCCTTCTTTCTTCAATGGGCTGTCTTAATACTTCCAATACACTTCTTTTAAACTCAGGCAGTTCATCTAAAAACAGCACGCCATTATGCGCCAGAGAAATTTCTCCTGGCTGTGGCACATTGCCGCCACCTACCAATGCGACATCGCTTATTGTGTGGTGAGGCGAACGAAATGGCCGCTGATACATTAACGTAGCCGAAGCGCCCAACTTGCCTGCTACAGAATGTATTTTGGTAGTTTCTAAAGCTTCTTGCAAACTTAACGGAGGAAGAATGCCGGGCAGCCGTTTAGCCAGCATGGTTTTCCCTGCTCCGGGCGGCCCGATTAATATTACATTGTGCCCGCCTGCCGCGGCAATTTCCATAGCGCGCTTAATATTTTCCTGCCCTTTCACATCAGAAAAATCAAGTCCGTTATTGAATATATTATTGAAGAATTCGTCCCGGGTGTTTACAATCGTTTTTTCTATAGATAAATTGCCGTTTAAAAATTCTACAGCTTCCATTAATGTAGTTACGCCATAAACTTCAACATCGCTTACTATTGCTGCTTCTCTGGCATTTTGTTTAGGCAGAATAAGCCCTTTGAATTTTTCTTTTCGCGCCTGAATGGCAATGGGCAAAGCGCCTTTTATAGGCTGAACAGTCCCATCTAAAGACAGTTCGCCCATTATCACATAGTCTTTCAATAAATCATCGTTCATTTGACCTGAAGCGGCCAGCATACCTAATGCAATAGGCAAATCATAAGCCGAGCCTTCTTTTCTGATATCGGCAGGAGCCAAATTCACAATAACTTTTTGGCGAGGCGAACGAAAACTGTTGGTTTTAAGTGCAGACTCAATGCGCAGTTGCCCTTCCTTTACTGCATTATCGGGCAACCCCACCACATGCCAATATTGGCCATCAAGCACATTTACCTCTACTGTAACAGATGTTGCATTTACCCCATAAACCGCACTGCCAAAAGTTTTAACCAACATGCAAAAAATTTTCACAAAGAAAATAAAAAAGTGTTATACCGATACAATTGTTTTTGAGCCGTTGGCTAAAGCCTAACGGCAATAATTGACCGAAAACTATTGCCTCTGACGACATCAATACAAAGAAATATACAACTAACGTTATTGAAATTTCTTATCCCGAACTCAGGCCGATAGGTTTATCGGGAACAATTAGCATCAGAAGCTACACCCCCAACCCAAAAAAGGCTGCCGGAACCGGCAGCCTTTTGGTTTGTATTTATTATTGTATTGTTTGTGTTGTTATGTTACTTACTCGCCCACCAATACCCGCTTGCTTACCACTTTGCCTTTGGCGGTTACTCTTACGATGTAAGCGCCTCGTGCTACATCGCTTATCGTTACCACGTAAGCCTGTTTATAGCCTGCTTTGATATCGTGGCTGCTCACTATCTGGCCTAACATATTGTACAGCGCTACTTTTATCGGCACTTCGCCTTTCTCCAGGTGTTGCTCTATATACAGCTCGTTCTGGTTGGCATATACTTTTATGCCTGTTGTGTTTGAGTTATCGGCTATACTTGTGGTTAAGTCCATCACCGTTACCTGTAACGTGCTTTGTGAGCTACAGTTATCATTACTGGCGGTTAACGTAATGGTGTAGTTGCCACCTGTATGGTAGCTGTGGTTGATGATTACTTCATTGTTGTATATCGTTCCATCGCCCATATCTACACTTGTGCCAGTAGCTCCGGTAGTGTTGCTTGCATCTACCGTTACTATATCACCTACATTCACCGTAGTGTTTTGGATACTTATTGAT
>CAYSGX010000509.1:783-2302 GCA_964430605.1 uncultured Chitinophagaceae bacterium | reverse complement strand
CAAGCGGGATACAATAGCAGGTTCAGACCTTAATAATAAAGTCAAAGCACTATGAAACAAAGACATAACAACTATGTTTCTATTGTGGTTATAATAAAAATGTGTCCACACGATAGGATAGCTATTGGGACGGGAACAATTAGTATTATCAGCATCACAGATTTAAAAAAAAGATTAAAAAAAATCACAGAAAATGATGGTTGGTGTTCTCAAAATTGGTGTAATCCTGTAATCTGCTTCATCTGCGATGCAGACAGCAAAAAAGCAGGCTTCCTTTCGAAGGAAGCCTGCTTTATGTAATTCTGTTATGCTGTATAAATAGTATGAGCGGACACTTCATTATGTTTCGGATAATAGCGAATTTCCGCTTTGTTGCAACTTGTGTGAGAGCTTGGATAGTACATACTTCAACAGTATCTTTTTTCAAAAAGAACTGGGCATTGAATTATGAAAGAGATCTAATTGTATTAGTTAACTCTCGCTCAAAATAAACCAACTCCTTTTGTTCAGGATGCTCTTTCAATTGACAGTAATATATTCTATCAACATAACGCCTGATAATGAGTTTTTCTTCGGGCTTTACTATTGCGAATACTGTTTCGCCTTCTTTAAATTTATAGTTCATTTACAAATGTATTTTTCTTTTAAAAAATAAATATCCACCCTGACCAGAATAATATAGCTATTATACCTAATATTATACCAACAATTGCCATAATGCGTCTTGAAGTACCTTTTCTTAATGCTATTATTCCTGTAATTATTGCGGTTAACCCTAAAAGAAATGAACCGTAAAAAGCCCCTAACGAAACAATGCCGGTTACTAATGATACAATAGCTAAAATATTGGCTACCCCCATGCCTCCGCGGGCAGCAAATTTGGCTTGCAATCTGGCAAACAGGCTTGCTTTTAATTTATCAAAAAAGGTAAGTTTTGTTTTGGCATTAAAATTTGCCGCTTCAATTTTATTAGCTGTTTTGTTTAATATTCTTCCGGCAAACTTGTTATCAATAGCGCTTGCCTCTGCACGCAGCCCGCCCGCCATTCTTGCTCTTAATGCTTCTACATTTAAAACAGGCTCGTTTTTTTCAGCGGTAGCCATTGCAGAAAAAACAGGAGGTTCGATAGTTGGTGTTTCTGTAATTTGCAATTCATTGATTGTGGTGTTTACTGCATCGTTGCTAATGGCAATTGACTCATCTGTTGCTGATTCCAGATTCACTTTTGGAAAAGAGGCTGCCACTTCCATATTCGGCTGGTTATTGTAATCTGCTTTACTTGCAAAGTAGTCTTCTTTGGTAGTGGCGCATGATGTAAGAAAAAGCAATGTGATAAGATAAAACAGTGGTGTTTTCATAGTTGGTTTGTTTCCGGGTTTTAAAAATGTTGAGGTTATTTTTTTTGTGTGTAAATAAAAATACCGGCACCTACTGCCAGTACTGCGATACCGATTAATGGCGACCAGGACATGTAATTGTTTCTGTCTCTGGTAATTTCAAGCTTGCCAATATCAACTAC
>CAYSGX010000509.1:0-773 GCA_964430605.1 uncultured Chitinophagaceae bacterium | reverse complement strand
AATTGAAACCGGTTACTACAGTAATTAGTAGTCCGATTGAAATAATAATGATGCTTACTGTTTTCATAACGATTGATATTTAAGAGAGCCGGTAAAAATTATTTGATATTATTGAGCTTGTTTTGCACTTCAAGTACTTTTAGCTTTTGGGTTTCAATTTCACTCATCTTTAGCTCTTGCTGTTGCCTGTTGTTTACATTGCTTCTTTCGGCAGCGCGCGATTTTACAGCGTTGTTATCCATATGCTTGCCATAAGCTTCGCCTTCTTTTTGCAAATTCACCTTATCGCTTTCTAAACCATCTAAAGTTTTTTGTGCGCCTTTAGCGGCATTAGGATCAGATGAATTAAAGTTAACCATGTCTTTTTGGTCGCTTATTTTAGTTTTGGTGCTTTCGAGGTCGGCATTATTTACATCAATAGCATCGTTGGCTCTTTCATTAAATCTTTCGTTTTCGCTGATGGTTTTTATTGAAGCATCTTCTTTTTTGTGTAAAGCCGACAACTCTTTTTCTAAAGCAATTTGTTTGTCTTGTTCGGCTTTTAATTCAGCCTGAACCACACTACGATATTGCGGAACAGCAAAATCATAGAGATACTTTCTTACTGCAAGGTTTGAACTGCTTTTAGTATCTTCTGAAATGAATGATTTATTGTTTTGAGATAATACAATAATGATCCTGACTCCTGTTGGTGTTTCAATAAATCTGCTTTGAATGTCGAAAGGTTTTGGCGAGATATTTTTATTTACTACGCCTAATTGCTGGTGTATGCC
>CAYSGX010000508.1:0-2315 GCA_964430605.1 uncultured Chitinophagaceae bacterium | reverse complement strand
ATCTAACTGCGCCACAGGGTCTTCAATATTGATAATGGCACGGGCATGACCCATCGTTAATTTCTTTGTTTTGATTGCGCTCAATACATCGGGCGGCAGTTTCAGCAGGCGCAGGTAGTTGGTAACAGTGGTTCTGTTCTTGCCCAAACGGTTGCCTAATTGCTCCTGATTCAGGTTACATTCTTCCATTAAACGCTTGTAGTTAATAGCAATTTCAACGGCATTCAGTTCTTCACGCTGAATATTTTCAATTAAAGCGATTTCCAGCATTTCCTGGTCATCGGCTTTGCGCACATAAGCAGGTATGGTTTTGTAGCCTGCCATTTTTGAAGCGCGCAATCTTCTTTCGCCTGCAATTAACTGAAATTTATTGTTGCTCAACTGGCGCACGGTAATAGGCTGAATAACGCCATGCACCTTTACTGATTCCGACAGTTCTTTCAATGCCTGCTCGTCAAAATCGGCTCGGGGCTGAAAAGGGTTTATTTCTATTTCAGAAAGCGGAATGTCAATATTGGATTGTGTTTTAATGCTCTCATTTAAGATGCCTATTGTATCCTTGCTGCTCCAGTCGTCTTTAATATTATCTAACAGTGCGCTGATACCTTTACCCAAGGCTTCTTTCTTCATGCTCGTCTTCATATTCATTTTCGGTTTGTTCTTCAAATTCTATAATTCTTTCTGAATTTTTAATGTAGGTTTTATCGTTGCGTTGTAAAATTTCGCGTGAAAGGTTCATGTAATTAATAGCTCCGGTGCTTTCGGCATCATACATAATTACAGGCTTGCCGAAACTTGGTGCCTCGCCTAAGCGGGTGTTGCGGTGAATAATAGTATCGAATACTAAATCTTCAAAATGTTTTTTAACTTCCGCTGCTACCTGATTAGATAATCTTAAACGGGCATCGTACATGGTTAATAAAAAGCCTTCAATTTCCAGTTCGGGGTTCAGCCTGCGTTGCACAATTTTAATAGTGTTTAATAATTTGCCTAATCCTTCCAAAGCAAAATATTCACACTGAACAGGAATTAAAACTGAATCGGAAGCTGTTAAAGCGTTTACTACTATTAAACCCAGTGATGGCGAGCAGTCAATCAATACATAATCGAATTGTTCTTTGGCTTCATCAATAATCTTTTTCAGAATAAATTCCCTGTTGGGATGATTTACCAACTCTATTTCGGCACCCACCAAATCTAAATTAGAAGGCAGTAAATATAAATTGGGCGTTTCTGTTTCCAGAATGGCATCTTTTGCAGGTAATTCATTTACCAAACAATCATATAAACTCACCTTAATAGTTTCGGGGCCAAAACCTACACCTGAAGTTGAATTAGCCTGAGGGTCGGCATCTATCAATAAAGTTTTTTTCTCTAAAATTGCCAAACTTGCCGCTATATTAATGGCACTGGTAGTTTTGCCAACTCCGCCTTTTTGGTTGGCCAGGGTTATTACTTTAGTCATGCGCTACGTTATCGTTTGCCGTAAAGTTACGATAAATGGAAGTTTGGCTTTTTCGTTGTTTGAAATTTATTCACAAAATGTGAGTTTGTAATTTCATTTTTTATTTTCTGTGGCTTTCAGCATTATAAATTCAATAGTTTCAGAAGATAAATTATGTTGATAAATATCTAATATTGTGTAATTTTTAATCTGAAAATAAAGCACTAATTCAGGTGATAAGCAATAAGTCTGCGTTCCCATTTTGCTGTGCAATTACTTGCGAAACGATAATTATCCATAACCATTCCTATATTCCGCGAATAAATTTTATCAGAATAGAGGATGCCGTTCGGACATCTAATAAAAGTAGGATTTGAGGCATGAAAGTAAGTAATCTTGCCGTTTAATCCATTAAAGATTCCGAGGGGTGTTGATACATTAACTTCTATAGAATCCATTTTTTGAAAACTTATAAGGTCTGTATGAGTATCGTGGTTATAGTTGAAAGTATCAGTAAAATTTACTGCTGAAAATAAAATGCTACCTAAATGGTTGATTAAATGATTAGATGAATCTCTCTGATATTCATAATATTTAGTCGCACTATTTATACCTTTATATTCCAGTTTGTAATATTTAACTCCGTTAATCATAGAGTCCCCAACAATTCTGAAAGTATCAGTCGGATTGTGGGTTCTCTCTTTCTCAACGCCATTGGGGTCAGTATCATACCATTGATACACCCAATAATTTCCCACAGCCAAAGGATAATAATCAGATAAATCTTCTACTGAATTCTTGTCGTCTTTATCATCTTTTTTCTTTTTGCAACTGAAAAAAATGATTATTGAAGTAATGATAAAAAAGAAAG
>CAYSGX010000507.1:0-2320 GCA_964430605.1 uncultured Chitinophagaceae bacterium | reverse complement strand
AATAAAATCGCTTCCAGAAATTTCTGCGGAATTTTTTCGTGTTCGGAAATTTCGCTGATTAGTACAGGTCCCTGCTTATAACTTTTTGCCAGATACACTAACGCATTAATGGCATACTTTGCTTTCTTCGACAGCATAACAAAATAGTCTTGTTGATTTTGGGAAATGAAGTTACAATTTTATCGGAAACCGTAAGAATGTTATAAAGTTATAAGGTTGCAAAGCGTTGACACGGAAGATTGAAAAAGATGAACTTTATAACTTTATAACCTCATAACTTTACAACTGCAAAATATCAAAAGCATGAATTTAGATTTAACAGGCAAAAACGCTTTGGTTTGCGGAAGCAGCAAAGGTATCGGAAAGGCATCTGCCATTGAACTGGCTTTGTTAGGGGCTAACGTAACATTAGTGGCACGCAACGAAAACATTTTAAAAGAAACTTTACTGCAATTAGACGCTTTAAAAAATCAGCAACACGATTATGTTGTGCTTGATTTTTCCGATTATAAAACAGTAGAAAAAGAAATTGATTTACTGCTGAAAAAGAAATCTGCGCCTTATCATATTCTGGTAAACAATACGGGAGGTCCTGCGGGTGGTCTGGCAATTGATGCAGCGACAGATGAATTTATCGGGGCATTTAATAACCATTTATTATGTAATCATGTGATTACAAAGGCTGTGGTTGAAGGCATGAAGCAGGCGGGTTACGGCAGAATTATCAATATCATTTCTACTTCGGTAAAACAACCTTTGCATGGGTTGGGCGTATCGAACACCATTCGTGGGGCGGTGGCAAACTGGGCGAAAACTTTAGCGAATGAATTAGGCAGGTTTGGCATCACCGTGAATAATGTTTTGCCGGGTGCTACTTCAACCGACAGAATGAAAGAAATTCTGGAAAATAAGAGCGCGAAAACATCATTAAGCGTAGATGCTGTTGCCGAAGCAATGCAAAAAGAAATTCCTTTGGGACGATTTGCCGAGCCGCATGAAGTAGCGGCAGCCGTTGCCTTTTTAGCTTCGCCCGCAGCAGCCTATATCAATGGTATTAATGTGCCTGTGGACGGTGGCAGAACAGGGTGTCTGTAAACAGAAAATTAAAGAATTGAAAAATAAAGACTTTGCGGCTTCGCGTCTTTGCGAGAAATAATAAACCAATGGAAAAAATACTCAACTACATCAACGGCAAATTAACCGAGCCTGTTTCAGCAAAATATTTAGACAATATTGAACCCGCCACAGGCACAGTTTTTTCTTATGTGCCCGACAGCGATGAGCGTGATGTGCAGCTTGCTTATGAAGCCGCCAAAAATGCTTTTCCGACATGGAGCAAAACTTCATTGGAAAACCGCATGATGATATTAATGCGCATTGCTGACGGCATTGAAAAGAACATGGAAAAGTTTGTAAAAGCAGAAAGTCAGGATAACGGCAAGCCTTTGAAATTAGCGCGTGCCGTTGATATTCCGAGAGCGGTTTCCAATTTTCGTTTTTATGCTTCGGCAGTGCAGCATTTCGCTTCCGAAAGTCATCATATACCGAATGTGGGCATTAACTATACGTTGCGTCAGCCCATTGGCGTTGTGGGTTGTATTTCGCCTTGGAATTTGCCTTTGTATTTGTTCAGTTGGAAAATTGCACCTGCTTTGGCAACAGGAAACTGTGTGGTGGCAAAGCCCAGCGAAATAACGCCCTATACCGCTTTTCTGTTGTCTGAAATTTGTATTGAAGCAGGCTTGCCTGCAGGCGTTTTGAATATTGTACATGGTTTGGGCGGCAAAGTTGGTCAGGCGATTATTGAACATGCGGACATCAAAGCAATTTCTTTTACAGGCGGTACGGAAACAGGCAAACACATTGCCGCAACTGCCGCGCCTATGTTTAAGAAGTTGTCGTTAGAATTAGGCGGAAAAAACCCGACCATTGTTTTTGCCGATTGCAATTTCGATGAAACCGTAAAGCAGGTGGTTACCGCATCTTTCAGCAATCAGGGTGAAATTTGCTTATGTGGTTCAAGAATTTTTGTGGAAGAAAGTATTTACGAAAAATTTAAAAACGCTTTTGTTGAAAAAGTGAAAACGCTTAAAGTAGGCGACCCGAATGATGATACTTCCAACTTAGGCGCAATAGTTTCCAAACAGCACCAAGAAAAAATTCTTTCATACATACAGTTGGCTAAGGAAGAAGGCGGTACAATTTTATGTGGCGGCAGCGAAATAAAATCAGAAGGCAGATGCGCTGACGGATACTTTGTTACGCCAACGGTTATCGAAGGGTTGAGCCATGATTGCCGCACCAATCAGGAAGAAATTTT
>CAYSGX010000506.1:0-2321 GCA_964430605.1 uncultured Chitinophagaceae bacterium | reverse complement strand
CCATAAACCGTATCGCCTGTTTTAATGCCAAACAATTTTATTTGCGAAGGCGAAACATAAATATCATCGGGCGAAGACAAATAATGATAATCAGATGAGCGCAAAAAGCCATAGCCATCGGGCATCATTTCCAATACCCCTTCGCCAATAATAGAGCCTTCAAAGTCTAAATTCAAAAGGCTTTCTTTACGGGGCTGCTGCTGGCGTGGTTGCTGTTGCCTTCCGGCAGGTATATTGCTTCCCTCTGCCTGGGGGGTAAAATCTTCGGAAGTGTTAGATTCGGCAGCAGGCTGGTCTGCCTGGGGAGTTTCTTCTGCCGGGGCTTCTTTTTGTGCTTCGGCAGGCGTGTTGTTTTCTTCCTGAACCACAGGCGCGGTAGCTGTTTCGGGTGTGCTGAAATCTATTGTCAGCGTCTCTTCTTCAGGCGCGACAGTTTCAGGCTTTGCGGCTTTCGCTTTCGCGGGGGCTTCTTTTTTCACCGGAATTCTTTTGCGGGGTTTTGCCGCTTTAGCTTCTTCGGTATTTTCTTTTTCAGCTTTGCCGCCCAAAAGCTCAGGATTTACAGCCTGTGTGTCAAGAATTTTATAAATCAATTCCTGCTTTTCTAATTTCTTGTTATCGGCAATTTTTAAGCGCTCAGCAATATCGCGCAATTCAGGAACGAGCATATCGTTCAGTTGCAAAATGTCATACATAAAGGGTGAGAGGTTGGTGATTTAATAACACTAAATCAAAAATGGGGTTGGTTAAACAAAATTGTTTTTAATTATTTCAGTAAGTAAAAAACGTTGGGAATCTATTTAGGTTAAATTGCGATTGCCGGAAATGCCACAATCGAAGTATGGTGCAATACTACAAAAGTTTTTTTAAGATGCAAAAAGATGAAGCAGCAGTATCTTTGTAAAAATTTTAATTCGCGAATGTTAACCCTTCAACAAATTACTCAAAACACAGAAGCCGTAAAACAGGCTTTGGTAAAAAAACATTTTAAAGAAGTACATCTTATTGATGAAATAATTTCTTTGAACGAACAAAGGAAAAGAACGCAAACACAGTTAGACGAAAAGCTGGCAAGGGCCAATCAGATAGCAAAAGAAATCGGGCAGCTATTTGCGCAGGGTAAAAAAGATGAGGCCGAAAATTTAAAGGCTGAAACCGCTGCCATTAAAACTGAAGCCGCTGCGTTTCAGCAAGCATTAAACGATGCGGAAGAACAACTGAAAAATATTTTAGTAACCATACCCAATACCCCACATGCCGATGTACCCCAAGGCAAAACGCCTGAAGAAAATGTGGTGATTCGCCAACCGGAAAACAAGGTGGCATTAATTGAAGGGGCGAAACCCCACTGGGAATTGTTTGAACAATACGGTATTGTAGATATGGCGTTGGGCACCAAGATTACCGGAGCGGGTTTTCCTGTTTATAAAGGTAAAGGCGCAAAACTGCAACGTTCTTTAGTCGCTTTCTTTTTAGACCAAGCCGTTGAAGCGGGCTACACAGAAGTTATTCCGCCATTTATGGTAAATGAAGATTCTGCTTTTGCTACTGGGCAACTGCCCGATAAAGAAGGGCAAATGTATCATGCCACTACCGATAATTTTTATCTGATTCCAACTGCCGAAGTGCCTGTTACCAATATTTACAGAGATGTTATCCTGAATGAAGAACAACTGCCTGTAAAACTGGCGGCACACTCGCCATGTTTCAGAAGAGAAGCAGGCTCTTACGGTAAAGATGTGCGCGGGCTGAATCGTGTACACCAATTTGAAAAAGTAGAAATTGTGCAAATAGCACATCCCGATAATTCTTATCAGGTTTTAGAAGAAATGGTGCAGCATGTAGAAAGTTTGTTGCAACAACTGGAATTGCCTTACAGAATATTGCGCCTTTGCGGTGGCGACATGGGTTTTACCTCTGCACTGACTTACGATTTTGAAGTGTATTCCGCGGCACAGCAACGTTGGTTAGAGGTTAGCTCGGTTTCTAATTTTGAAACATACCAGGCCAATCGTTTGAAATTGCGCTTTAAAGGCAAAGAAGATAAAAAAACGCAACTGGCTCATACACTAAATGGCAGCGCTTTAGCGTTACCCAGAATATTAGCAGCGTTACTTGAAAATAATCAAACCGGAAAAGGCATTCGCGTTCCGAAAGTATTGGTGCCTTATACTAAGTTTGAAATAATTGATTAGTTAATCTTATTCGTAGCGATGGGTTTAAACCATTGTTATTAAAAATATAATAGACAGCCTCACCCCATTGAAATGTAGTCGTATATCCACTTACAGGGTTACCCCTCTCCCAAGGAGAGGGGTAAC
>CAYSGX010000505.1:0-2324 GCA_964430605.1 uncultured Chitinophagaceae bacterium | reverse complement strand
TTTTCTCAGCAGAGAATACATATCTAAAAATAAAAAAGGCTTCCGGAATTCGGAAGCCTTTTTTATGAAAAGGTATTTTTTAATTTAATGTTACTGTACTAAAGAAATGCTTTTTGCCGCACTGCCTTTTTCAGTAATAAACTTCACAATATAAACGCCATTAGCTTCATTAGACAAATCTAATTTGAAGTTTGATTTAGCATTCAGGTTTAAAGTTGAAGAAGCAATTTTTTCACCTAATACATTATATACTTCAACAGAAGCATTTTTGTAATCAGGAGAAATTAAAGCGATATTGAAAACGCCTTTACTCGGATTAGGATAAATAGAGAATGAATTAGCAATTGCTTTTTCTTCAATGCTGGTAACTACAATAGTTTCACAATATTGGTCGGCAGGCTTGTTAAAAGGCGCGCTGTTATAGTTGTTTCTTGCAGTTAAGCATACATTATATGTGCCCGCTGCAGCATAAGTTCTTACAGGGTTTCTGTTAGCAGAACCTCCGCCATCACCAAAGTTCCACTGCCAGGCAGTTGGGTTATACAAAGAAGAGTCTCTAAACTGCACCGAGAAGCCTGAACCGAATGAAAAACCAAATTTAGCATCTGGCTCAGTATTCACAATTACTTGTCTTTCAGCAGTAGCTGTGTTATTGTCAGCATCGGTTACATTATATGTAACTATATAATTATTTCTTGAATTTGTATTCACATTAGAATCATCAATAACAATAGATGAAGTTAAATCACCATCATTACAGTCGTCAGCAGTTGCGCCTGATTCAGTGTAAGTTTCACCCAGGTAAACGTATTGAGGATTATCGCCTAATAAAGTAATAGTAGGAACATCAGCGCCTAAAGATTGAGTGAAATCTGCGGCAGCAAATTCAATGTCTTTAATGTAATAAAACTGAGCAGGATCTGTAGAGTTTCCGCTTATAGTATTAAATTCTAAGAAAACTGTTGGTACATTATAAGTTGAACCGTTTACCAAGAAAGTAGGTGCAACAGAAGGTAATAAAGCACTACCTGCCCATACCGCATCGGTTTCGGTAAAGTTTACTACGGGAGTACCTAAGCCTGTTTGAATGTTTAACATTCTTCCTTTGAAATCAGGTAAAGTATTTTCACCATTTGTCAGAGCAGGATCAGAATCTGACCAACCAACAAAAATGATATTGCCATCTTCGCTTCTTGATACCTGAGGGCGATTATCTTCGCTAAATTCAGCGCCACCACCGGAAGAAAGCGTTCCTCTCAATGTTTGAATATCGTCAATCAAAATTGCCTGCCATTGGCATTCAACCGATACGTTAGGGTTATACGTAATATCGTAAAGCTTTAACCCGGCAGAGCCACCTTGCGCAGCAGTAGCGATTGAATAGCCGGTGCCACCACTTGAACCTACTACAAAAACAAAGTGAGGGTTGCCATTAGCATCTACAACTAAATCGGCATCAAATGCGGCAGTAGCGATAGTATCTACAGTTAAGCCCGCTTGAATGTTTTCTAAAGAAGAAAGCGATACTTGTGTAGGCCCTGTCCAGTTGTCGCCACCGTTTACTGTTTGATAGAAGATAGGATTCATGGTAGAATCTTCATCGGCAGTAACATCACCTAAAATAGCAATCCAGCCTTTCATTCCTGTTGGGTCAAATGCTATACTTACCGTAGCTGCAGGGGCGCCACCGCCTCCCTGAACCACAAAAGGAACATTTAATTTACTGTGTGTCCAGTCAACATCATTGGTTGTGCCATTCCAAACACCTCTTGATACTAAAACATCATTGATAGCAGTGCTATCTCCGGGAACGGTAGTAAAGTTTACAGCCCAAAATTCTCCCGGCAAGCCATTGGCTAAACTTTTAGCAACGTTGATGTCACCATTATTTGGTCTTTGAATATTTTCGGTATATGAAGCAGGGCTGTCATCTGTTTTTGCAACACCTGTAATTACACCGTCCCAGGTTCTGCCCGAACCTGTGCCGCCATAAGGCAACCATGTTCCGTAGTAAACCAGATGCGATTCATCAGCATCGGTATTCCCGGTAGGGTTGTACAATGTTACCTGAGGGAAACGTCCGGCAGTATCAAAATTCTCTAAAGTTGGAGTAAGCGGGCCTAAATCGATAGTCCAACTGTTACCGCCATTTTTAGAAATGTCGTATTTATACTGAGCTACGTTGGTATTAGGGTCGGTTACCGAGTTTGCTCGGTGAATAAACACAACAGAGTTAGTAGCTTGTACAGCCGCTACACGGTTTACAGCGCCATCTAACACAGTGAAAGCGTTTTCGGCAGTACCGAGTGTATCAAAATTTAATG
>CAYSGX010000504.1:0-2325 GCA_964430605.1 uncultured Chitinophagaceae bacterium | reverse complement strand
GAAGGCTTAGAACCCAATGGTTTCTCTTTGAAATTGCTGATGTCTAATTTTTGCCGAAGTGTGTCGGGCAATGCTTCATGTTTATTCTGCAAAACACCTGTTGCTTCTACAATAAAATTTGAAGCAAAAGTGAGTTCCACATCAAATGTTCCGAAGTTGGCATAAAATTCTCTGCCGAGATGCTGGTCGGTAGTCCAGCCGAATTTGCTATCGTACACACAAATAATCGGATACCAATGCGTACCGTCATAATGCTTGTTGCCAAAAGTTTTGAAAACCTTGTTTCTTCTGCGTACATCGCCACTATCGTAATAGGTTTTGAAACTCACATCAAAATTTGTTGAAGCATCAGGCAGAATAGGCTTCTCTAATTTTACTTTGAAAATAGTGTTGTCTAATTCCATTTTCATTTCTTTTCCTTCATGCTTGAAAGATGCAATAGCTGTTCCCAAACATTGCGATTCGTATTTGCCGTACTGGGGATTTACTTTGTTGTTCAGGTGCAAATCGTGATAGTAGCTGCAAGGCTGAAAAGCGTTTTCATACAAATGAAAAAACACTTCGTGCAAAGTATCGGGCGAATTGTTCCAGTAAGTGAGTTGCATTTCGCCTGAAAGAATATCGGTTTTTTCATCAATATCGGCTTTAATTTTATAATGTACATCTTGCTGCCAGTATGCGGCATGAGGCTTTCTATTGCCCCAATAGTACGGATTGTCTTTGCTGCGGTAGAAGTTTTCCTGTGCTATAAGTACTAAGCTATTGACTAAAAGAAAAACAAGTAAAATGGTTTTGTTCATGTTTCAAAAGTCGTTAAAAGTATTGTATTGTTTCAGGTTGAAAAGTTGGAATTATGTTAAAATAAAAATCCCTGCCTTTTACCGAGGCAGGGATTTATTTTGTAATGAAACAGTATTTTAAATAACCAGCATGGCATCGCCATAGCTCAGGAATTTGTATTTTTCTTTAATGGCAACGTCATAGGCTTTTCTCAATAAATCATACCCGCAGAAAGCAGCCACCATAATCATTACACTCGATTTTGGCTGGTGAAAATTGCTAATCATACAATTGGCAATATTGAATTCGTAAGGCGGGTGGATAAAAGTATTGGTCCAGCCTTCTGAAGGCTTTAAATACTGTTGAGCCGAAACTGAAGTTTCGATAGATCTCATTACAGTAGTACCCACCGCGCAAATTCTCTTGCCTTTATCTTTTGAGATATTTACAATTCTTGAAGCCTCTTCAGGAATTTTGTAGTATTCGGCATCCATTTTATGCTTCGACAAATCTTCCACATCAATAGTCCTGAAAGTGCCTAAGCCTACATGCAAAGTAATTTCGGCAAAGTTTACCCCTTTAATCTCTAAACGCTTCAATAATTCTTCGCTGAAATGTAAACCCGAAGTTGGCGCGGCAACGGCTCCTTCTTCTTTAGCAAAAACCGTTTGGTAACGTTCCATATCTTCAGGCTCGGTTTTGCGGGTAATATATTTCGGCAACGGGCATTCGCCCATGCTATATAATAAACGTTTAAAATCTTCGTGTTTGCTGTCGCTCAAAAAGCGAATAGTGCGCCCTCTTGAAGTGGTGTTATCTACAACTTCGGCAACCAAATCATCATCGCCAAAATATAATTTATTGCCTACGCGAATTTTTCTTGCAGGATCAACCAATACATCCCACAATTTCATTTCAGCGTTTAATTCGCGAAGCAAAAAAACTTCAATTTTTGCACCTGTTTTTTCTTTCTTGCCATACATGCGGGCAGGAAATACTTTGGTATTATTCAAAATCAAAGAATCGCCATCATCAAAATAACTCAGTACATCTTTGAATTTTTTATGATGTATTTTTCCGGTGCTTCTTTCAACAACCATTAGTCTGCACTCGTCTCTTTTCGGATTGGGATATTGTGCAATCAGCGCTTCGGGTAACTTGTAATCAAATTGGGATAATTTCATGCCCGTTAAAAGTTTTGGAGGGCGAAAATACAACAAATTGATTTCATAAGTCAAAACATTTTAATTAACCACAATATTATTTTGTTTTCACATGCAATTATCAATCACAAATTTTAACAACCGGTACAACAAATTGCCTGTATCTTTGGCTTTCTTCTATGAAAATCTTCCTAAAACTTACTAAAGAGAGCATCATTATTGCTTTTCAGGAGATAATAAATAACAGGCTTAGGGCATTTTTATCTTTATTAGGAATTACCATTGGCATCTTCTGTATCATTTCTGTATTTACGGCAGTAGATTCTTTGGAGAAAAACGTAAAAACCAGTTTTCAGAAACTGGGCGATAATGTGGTTTATAT
>CAYSGX010000503.1:0-2342 GCA_964430605.1 uncultured Chitinophagaceae bacterium | reverse complement strand
GATTACGCAGATGAATGTAAGAACTATCAGCGGCATTTGCGAAATCTGCGGGAAATTTTTTAAGCCATTTTAGTATTGACACTACACTGTTTCAAAGTTAAACAGAATATAATGGCACAACGGGCAAGGCTATCGCTGCAATACTGTTGAAATAGTATGAAATATAGACAGTAGCTAAATTCAGCAAAGAATAATAAACTGAAAGGTTACAGAAACAACATTATGACATCAGGAAGCTCCAGCGGCCAATATTCTTGAGCGATTTTCCGGTGCCGCGCACTACCGCGCGCAAAGGGTCTTCAGCTACATGAACAGGCAATTTGGTTTTCTGTGCAATACGTTTATCTAAGCCTCTTATTAACGCGCCACCACCGGTTAAGTATAATCCGGTTTTATAAATATCGGCAGCCAGTTCAGGCGGTGTGGTTTCTAAGCCTTTTAAAACCGCTTCTTCTATTTTAGAAATAGATTTATCTATGGCATGTGCTATTTCAGAATAAGAAACCATTATTTGCTTCGGAATACCGGTCATTAAATCGCGGCCATTCACTGCATAATCATCGGGTGGGGTTTCAAGTTCAGTTAATGCGGAACCTACATTTATTTTTATGTTTTCGGCAGTGCGCTCGCCAATCATCATATTGTGTTGCCTGCGCATAAAGTCTATGATATCCATAGTAAACTCATCGCCCGCCACACGAATAGACTGGTCGCACACAATACCCGAAAGGGCAATAACGGCAATTTCGGTAGTGCCTCCGCCAATATCAATAATCATATTGCCTACAGGCTCTTCTACATCTATACCAATACCAATAGCGGCTGCCATTGGCTCGTGAATCATATATACTTCGCGTGCTCCGGCTTGTTCGGCACTGTCTTTTACGGCACGTTTTTCTACTTCGGTAATACCTGATGGAATACAAATAACCATGGTATAAGAAGGCGAAAACATGGGTGGTTTTTTGTAAATCATTTTAATCATCTCCCGAATCATACTTTCGGCAGCGTTAAAATCGGCAATTACACCATCTTTCAATGGGCGCACCGTTTTTATGTTGTCGTGGGTTTTTTCGTGCATTTGCATGGCACGCTTGCCCACGGCAATTACCTTGTTGGTGGTTCTGTCAATGGCAACTATAGACGGCTCGTCCACAACTACCTTATCCTCGTGTATAATGAGCGTATTGGCTGTACCTAAATCAATCGCTATTTCGCTGTTAAAAAAATTGAATAATCCCATGTTTGTATTACGGCTTCCAAATATTGCAAAAAAAGGCTGTTACCGCAAAGCGAAACGCTTTATTTTTTAACAAATTGTTTATTCTGAAAAAACTAAAGGCACAAAGCAAAATTTGTCATAAAGCATCTCTAAAACCTACCCTGCCCGATAAAATGCGTGAGGAGTTGGGGAAAAACGATTCGTTGTTTTAAGCCACGGCTTTTGTTTGCGCAATTATTTTTTCATAATAACGCTCATACAAAGGCAAAATATATTTCAGGTCGAAACGCTGTGCCTGCTGAAATGCTTTCTGTTTAAAAGTTTTCAGGCGCGCTTCATCTTCTAATAAATAAATAGTGTTTTTTGCCATATCTTCCACATCTCCCACATTGCTTAAAAACCCCGTTTCGCCATGAATATTTATTTCAGGAATACCGCCTGTGTTGCTCGAAATCACAGGCACTTCACACGCCATAGCTTCGAGAGCCGCCAAACCAAAACTTTCCGTTTCAGAAGGCATCATAAACACATCGGCAACGGCAAGCAACTCTTCAACGGCATCTTGTTTTCCTAAAAAACGAATGCCATCGCAAGTGCCCAGTTTTCTGCAAAGTTGTTCGGCATTATGTCTTTCGGGGCCATCGCCCACCATCAACAATTTGGAGTTAATTTTTTCAGAAACTATTTTATACACGTAAATCAAATCCTGAACTCTTTTTACCGCCCTGAAATTTGAAACGTGCATCATTATTTTTTCATCATCGTTGGCAATGGCTTTTCTGAAATGCTCTTTGTTAGATTTTTTGAAGCGGGAGAAGTCGATGAAATTGGGTATTACTTCAATATCCCGGGTAATATCGAAATACCTGTAAGTGTCGTCTTTCAGGCTTTGTGAAACTGCAGTAACGCCATCGCTGTGGTTAATAGAAAATGTTACTACAGGCGCATAGGTTTCGTCTTTACCCACCAGGGTAATATCTGTTCCGTGCAAGGTGGTAACCACAGGAATACTAATGCCCCGGTCTTTCAAAATCTGCTTTGCCAGGTAGGCTGCCGAAGCATGGGGAATGGCATAATGCACATGCAATAAATCGAGTCCTTCGTAGCGCACCACATCTAC
>CAYSGX010000502.1:0-2361 GCA_964430605.1 uncultured Chitinophagaceae bacterium | reverse complement strand
ACGACTGCCAGTATGCACCAGGCTGTTATATCATCTGCTGCTGCGCAGGTAATGACCAGCGTTCCCAGCTTGGTTCTGGTAATGCCTCTTTCCTGTACTATCCGCGCAAGTACTGGAAATGCCGTAATGCTCATGGCAATACCCATAAATAGGCCAAACGATAAAAACTGTACACCTTCAGGCGCAAGTGACCGGTAAATAAAAAAGGCAAGCCCCAAACCCATTGCAAAGGGAATGATAATGCTTGCATGGCTGATTACTACCGCATCGTGGGCTTTGTTTCTAAGCACTTTCAGGTCTAATTCCATACCTACAATAAACATGAAAAGGATTAAACCTATCTGGCTTAAGAACTGTAAATTTCCCAGTGACTGCTCGGGAAAGAGCATAGCCGAAAATTCAGGGAAATACATTCCCAATAGAGAAGGACCCAAAACTATTCCCGCTACCATTTCGCCTATAACCGTTGGCTGACCGATTTTTGTACATATCCAGCCGAACAATTTGGCAACAAGTATAATGGTAACAATCTGCGCTAATAAAATGGCTAAAGGATGTTCCAGATTATAAAACAGTGAATCTGTAAAATCCGACCATTGACTTTTTTCTGAAACTGAAATTTTAATGTTTTTGCCTTGCTCTAATTTTGCACCGAGCAAAACAACCCAATACATTAAAGCGGAAAATCCGCCAATGGTAACAATGTAAAAGATGCTGTTTTTAAATCGTTTCATATCTTTTTGCTTTTTGTGTTCAACTCATTTAATCTCATGCCTAATCCAAACCCAATTTGCCAATTGCCGTTTTCCGTTGCTGTTTTAGAATTGTAATACAAAGGCAATTGAATTGCCCAAATTTTATAGCTGTATGTAAATCCAATTCCGAGATTTGGGGTTACAAATGAATTTTTGGGCGTTTTATTATCTTTTTTAAATCGAAGCGAAGGTAACATTCCAAATATAAACTTTGAACTGCCGTGTGTAACATTTATGTTTGGCCCGGTACAGTTCAAATAAGCTCCATTGTCCACATAGCCCAATATCAAAATCCCGTCATAAGCTGAAATTTTTACTTTCGGCTCTTGTGCATAAAGGATTGAATTGGGGATACAAACCAATAATAATAAATAGCTGATTGCTTCTGACATCAAATTGAATTGTGATTGTTTAATAATTCAAAAGTAGTAGCTAACAGTAGCCGGGAATTTAACAATGAATTAAATGATGGGCATTTTGTAATGAAAGGGAAGAATTTTGTAACAAAAATATTGATTCCAATCAGTCGAATTTACCGGCTGATTTTTTACATTAACTTTGGCAGTATATATTTATTTTTATTTAATTACGTTTTTCGATTCTATGGAATTATACTATTCGTTTTCTGTGCTTATTGTTCTGGCAGCCCTGTTTGCTTATATCAATCTCCGGTTTTTGAAGCTGCCTTCAACAATAGGCATTATGCTCATGGCTATTATTGCTTCCGTTATCATCCGTTTTTTTGGGGAGTATATTTTTCCTGACACGGCAAAAGAGCTGTTTGAGCTTATCCGCGGTTTTGACTTTACGGAAATATTGATGGGCGCCATGCTGAATTTCCTGCTCTTTGCAGGGGCTATTCACGTCAATTTCGCTGACCTCAAAGAACAACGCCTACCTGTAATTACTTTTTCTACCATTAGTGTAATCCTCTCAACATTTATTGTCGGGGGAATTGTATATTACCTTGCTCCATTGTTGGGCGTTGAGCTTCCTTTTATCTATTGCCTGCTGTTTGGCGCGTTAATATCGCCTACCGACCCCATTGCCGTTTTAGGCATTTTGAAAAAAACCGATGTTCCCAAATCGCTCGAAACCAAAATCGCAGGTGAATCGCTTTTCAACGATGGTGTGGCGGTTGTGCTGTTTGCTGTTTTGCTGCATTTGGCGCAAAGCCCTGATGCCCATATTTCATTTACGTCTATTTCATGGTTACTGCTAAAGGAAGCCGGGGGAGGATTGTTGCTTGGAACAGTTCTCGGCTACACGGCATCAAAAGCCATTAAAAGTATTGATGATTATATTGTTTCTGTGCTGATAACGCTTTCGGTGGTTATGGGAGGTTATCTTATAGCGCATTCCACACATATTTCAGGCCCGCTGACTATGGTAGCGGCAGGTTTGATTATCGGCAATTATGGAAAAAGAGTAGCCATGTCTGTTGAAACCAAAGATTACCTGAATAAATTCTGGGAACTGATAGACGAAATTTTAAACGCCATTTTGTTTTTATTTATTGGTTTTGAATTATTGCTGATTACTGATTTGGAAAGCTATTGGGTTATTTCTACCATTGCTATTGTGGTAGTATTATTCGCAAGGTTTG
>CAYSGX010000501.1:1029-2361 GCA_964430605.1 uncultured Chitinophagaceae bacterium | reverse complement strand
AAATCTTACGAAGTATCTGCCAAAATAAAAACGTTAGCCAACCGCTTGCTTCAGATGTATCGTCACGAGTCGGAAAAAGATTGGTTATGGTATGAAAGTTACCTTACCTATGCCAATAGTATTTTGCCCGAAGCCATGTTATATGCCTGGCAGGAAACAGGCGAATTAGCTTTTAAGGAAACCGCTAAAGCATCGCTTGATTTTTTACTTTCACTCACTTTCAACGAAAATGAAATTAAAGTAATCTCGAACAAAACCTGGATGCAAAAAGGACAGGAGGCGGCCCCTCATGGAGAGCAGGCAGCCTATAGATGTTGCCTACACTATTTTTACGCTTTACAAATTTTATAAAGTATTTAATACTGATGATTATTCTAAAAAGATAAACCTTGCTTTTAACTGGTTTATGGGCAACAATCATTTGCATCAAATTATATACAACCCATGCACCAGTGGTTGCTACGATGGCCTGGAAGAAACACAAGTAAATCTTAATCAGGGAGCCGAATCTACCCTGAGCTACTTAATGGCACGGCTGGTTGTTGAAAAGCATACTATAGAAAAGAAAATTAAAGAATAATCATACAACTCTTCTCCTTAATTATGTAACACATCTGAAGATAAATCTTTCACCTTTGTTAAGTGAAAATTCTTTCACCATTGTTTCGCCAATAGCGAAGAAATTAAATTCAATATTATGAATACTACAGAAGTAAAAGGTGCTTGGGAAGAGCAAAAAGGCAAATTGAAACAAAAATTTGCACAACTAACCGATGATGATTTATTATTTGCCGAAGGCAAAAAAGACGAGATGTATGGCAGGCTGCAAATCAAGCTTGGCAAAACAAAAGAACAACTGCATGAGTTAATCGCGTCACTATAGTACGATGTAAGAAAGTTGTATCTCTTTATGTGTCGTGATGGGCTTACTAAACCATTATCAAGTTATGAATACTATATGCTGTGGTAAGTCCATCAAGACATCTTTTTGCTTTAATTATTTCTTTTAAAAACCAATAAAACCAAATTAATATGAAAACAACAATTTATAACCTTACCATAGCCTCAGCGATTATGGTGGGAGGTATTTTTACTGGATGCGACTCTTCAGCCCAAAAGGTAGATGATGCAAAAGCAGAAGTGCAGGAAGCAAAACAAGATTTAAAAACAGCGCAAAACCAAGCCAACGAGCAAGTCGAAAAAGATGCAAGAGCTGAAGAATGGAGAATTTTCAAAGCCGATGCTGAAGTGAAAATTGCTAATAATAATGCGCGTATTTCTGAACTGAGAGGAAAAATAAACGTGTCGGGAAAAACCATGAGCAGCGTTTAT
>CAYSGX010000501.1:0-1019 GCA_964430605.1 uncultured Chitinophagaceae bacterium | reverse complement strand
AAGACTTTGGAAGATCAGAATAAAGAATTGAGAAACCGGATATATACTTATGAAAGCAACCAAAGCGATTGGGAAGTATTTAAACGTGAGTTTAATCGCGATATGGATGCTTTAGGCAAAGCGTTAAAAGATTTCGGAAGCACCAATTAATAAATACAAGACCATTAAAACCACACAAAAGACGGGCATCATTTCTTGCCCGTCTTTTGTGCATTTATAAAAAGTCACTTTTTAGATTCTTTAAGCAATGATAACTCCTGAAATAGAAAAATCAAAAACACACATTACAGTAGAAATAATTGAATATTTACCCAACTCGGTTGTCATAAAAACCATTCTGAAAAAATCGACCGGCAACATAAGCGTTATGTCTTTCGACAGCGGTGAAGGGCTCACTGAAAAAACTACCCCGTTCGACACATTTGTACAAATTATTGATGGTAAAGCCGAAATTGTAATCAAAGAGGAATCACATGTTTTGCAAACCGGCCAATCTATAGTTATTCCGGCTCATGCTGCTCATTTTATAAAACCTAACGGTAGATTTAAAATGGTACTTACCATTATAAAAAGCGGCTATGAATAAGAGTATACCTGCGATATAGCGTTGACAAGGACTCCAATACCATTTTTTGGCTAATTATAAAAGATAAAAGAGATTCATTCCATCACTTGATAAATAACCGGAAGATAAGGCGGGGAGGTTTATTTCAACTTAAAACTTATCACTGCCTACCTACATCCCAATCTAGCCGGAAAGCCGCCTATGTACAGCAAACCCTGCAACAACAAGTAATCATAGGTACTGTAAGCACCCTCAACATTCAGCTTGAGCCTGCACAGTAAGCCGGTAAATAAACAAACCCCGCAAGGCTGTTAAACACGGGTGTCCGAAATATGCTTATCTTTTGCCACAGGTTAAAACCTATGGCATTTTTTTGACCAAAGGAATTATTTTTATTCAATACAACGGACTAAAGTCCGCAAGACATATAAGGGCTTTAGCCCGGTTTTAAAAG
>CAYSGX010000500.1:0-2361 GCA_964430605.1 uncultured Chitinophagaceae bacterium | reverse complement strand
CCGCCATTACGCCAAGCCGCTGTTAGGCGTATGTACTTTTTTTTTTCTATTGTCGTTTGAATACTCCGTTTGCATTAATACTGTTAATTAAAACTTGAATTTCTATTGGCTTTTTCCAGTTTCGGTGAATCATTCTGTGGCAGTTAGAACAAACAGGTGTCAAATTTTTTACAGCTTGTTTTAAAGTGTTTTCAAGGTCATCGTCTTCATATTTGAAAATTGGTTTAGTATGATGAATTTCAATAAAACCTTTTCCAATTTCTTGTCCGTAAAAGTCGCCAAAGTTAAATGTGCAACAATTACAGCTTATCCTGTCGTCTTTTGTGAAAAACTGTATTGCGTAGTTTCTTAAAGTTGAGGAACGCTCGTAAACTGCAACTTCGGCAAGTCTTTTTGTTCCTTCTTGTATAATTACATTTTCGTCAAATGTTTCAATTTTTTTCTTGTTTTGATTCTGTTCAACTTTCCGAAGGTTTTCAGTTAAGTCAGTATAAGTAAAGTCGTTTATTAAAAGGTATTTTAAAATGTCTTGGTTCTCTTTTAAATGTAGCTTTCCGTCATTGGTAATTTCTACATAACCATCTCTCGGGCCACCCTTATATTCAGCATAGCCAAATCTTTCAAATGTGCTATGTGCTTTTAAGTTTCTAACTTTTTGAGAAAATTTATCATCTGCACGACCAGATAAAATTTGCAAATCTTCTCCAGTCGGTTTCATTATGTCACGTAACTTTTGAATTAACTCTGATGTTGTAATGCGTCCACCGCTTAAGCTCATCAAATACAATGATGGCAGTATTAGTTCCGTTTCAGTTATTCTCTTTGCCATATCAATAATTGGTAATTAATAAGTGTTCAACATTTTTGTCATTACGATTCATAAAACTAACCAAATACGTTTTGTCAAATGAACGAATATTAAGATTTTGGTTTGTATAAAGATTGAAAATAAAGTCTGTGTTTTTAATAATCATCATCCACTTTGCCTTACAATTATTAATTAAATAATTTGCAAGTCTCGCTTGGTCGTCTTTTGTAAATTCATTTTTTGCATAAGTGCTAAATTCACTGTCATATGGTGGGTCAAGAAAAATAAAATCGTTTTTTGTTGGTTTGTGCAAATTGAAAAAATCTTCAAAGTCAAGATTTTCAATAGTCGTTTGGTCTAAAAGAGATTTTAATTCTTTGGTTCTTAAATAGTCAACTTTTTTTAGAAAGTTTTTACGGTTGTATGCAATGCCACCATAAGGAACATTGAAGTCACCACTTGCATTATAACGGAACATTCCACTATATGCAAAGTTTCTTATGAAAAGAAAAATTGCTGATTTGAAAGCAGAGTTTAGTTTGTATTTAGTTGAGTTATTATATAAATGTCTAAAGTGCATATAAAATGCACTTTTTAAAGCTGTTTCAATGTTGTCAAGAATATCATTGTCAGGAAGCAAGTTTTTAATTTGCTCCAATTCTTTCATTCTTTTGCTTTTTCTTACAAGATTTATCTTTATTTCTTTGATGAAGTTTTCAATATTGAAGTTGAATATAACTGAAAACATTCCGTTGAATTGCTCAGAATTTTTTAAGATAAATTCAAATAAAATGTCCTTTAGTTTTGTTTCGTCAATTTTGTCTTGCGAATACTGTTTGTATGTAGTTATAAAAAACTTTGAATTGTCTTGAATAACTTTTGTCAGCAAGTCCCAATTATGAATTATTTCGTCAACCGCTTTAAAAAATGTTTTTCTGTCGCCATTTGTTATGCTGCGATATAAACTGATTAATTCGTCTGACTTGTCATTTATGAAATAATTGTCAGCCTGAACAGCTGTATAGACAGCACCACCGCCTACAAAAGGTTCGTAGTAGTCTTTAAATTTACTAGGTAAATTCGGGATGATATATTTTAACTCTTGCTCTTTTCCACCTGCCCACTTTAGTATTGGATAAAGTCGTCTTGTGTCAACATAGTTGCCAATACCAAGTCCGATTTGGTTATATGTTTCTACTGGTTCTTCAACTATATTTTTCATCTCTCAAATGTAAGTTATGATACTCTTTTTTTTATTCATTCTGTCAGAAAGTTTTTAACAACGCACTGCCGTCATAGCATTACGCCTAACGGTCTGCGGCTTGGCGTAGGCGGGGACTTTTACCGCAAAACTTTCTACGAAGCCGAAAGCTCAAATTTACGAAAAACTGTCAAACGAAGCACTGAACCCCCGCTTGCGCCAAACCGCTGTTATGGGCTGCCTTTCTTCTGTCTGATTAGTCCAATTCCCAATGTCAAAAGTCCGAAGGTCAGGATTGCAATACCAACATACAAAATAAAAATCAGTCCTGTCGGTTCGGTAATTTGTCTTC
>CAYSGX010000499.1:0-2374 GCA_964430605.1 uncultured Chitinophagaceae bacterium | reverse complement strand
ACCCATACATAAATCAGTAGCGGTATTGTTTGTATGGGTTAATACATTATTGCTCCATGAATAACTGAAAGGCGCAGTGCCGCCTGTTGCCTGAATTTCGGCATTGCCGTTACAAAAATGAAAACACGATACATCTTGTACGTTTACATTCAATGCAAGCGGAAGTGGTTCATCAACAGTAATATTTTCAGTTAGCCTGCACCCGGTATTGTCTTCAACAGCCACTATATAATTTCCACCTGAAAGATTATGGAAACTTGCGTTAGAAACAGGTGTGCCATTGTTAATGCTGAATAAATAAGGCGGCTCGCCAGTAATGGGAGTAATGATAATGCTTCCATTTGACGCACCGGCACACGATACATCTGTTTTGGCAAAACCGGCATCAATGCTTCCAAAAATTATTTCAACGGCATCGGTAGCGGTGCAACCGGTGGAGCCTGTAACAGTTATTTGATAAATGCCGGAAGCCGTTGCAGTGATGGAATGAGTAGCAGCCCCGGTGCTCCACTGATAGGTATGATTAGGAGAAAAACTTGTTTGTAATGTATAAGATGGCGTTCCGCCCGAACACATCATGGTATCATTTCCCAAATTAACCGTAACAAAATCATCGTTAGCCACCCATGTATTTAGCTGGTTTAACAGAGCCGCGTTACCTGTAATTAATGTGTGGTGTATGTTTACTAAAGCATTCATGTGCGCGTTGTAATCAGTATCGCCACCGGTAGAATAGGGATAGGCATATTCTCCGGTCATGTACAAAGTGCCTTGCCCTATAGACGGGTAAACAGGATACACAATATTTACCCCGTCTATATTATTACAATCGGGAGCAGTGAGGTCGCGCTGGTGGGTAACATGCTGTGGAGGCACGTTATAAAAATTGGCATAAGACTGTGTTGATAAAGAAAGTGCAGGCGTTGGCGACAAGCCCCAGGGTCCTTCCGAAGGATGAAACCGGGGAGGGTTTCTGGTACCTTGCGCACCCATAGGGCTTTGCCCGATATTCTGCCCTGTTAAATCATTCCAGATTTTTTCCATTGCCTGTTGGGGAATGCCGCTTACCGTATTTCCTTCTAACGATAACACCGCATGGCCACCCTGCTGAATAAATGAAATTAATCCTGCAACATGCGCGGGTGTAATTTTCAGAAAAATATCTACTATATCATGCCAGATAACAATATCATATTGCGAGAAATCGGTTTTATTTGAAAACACGGTGTCATAAGTGGGATACTGCGCAGGGTCGGTAACGATATACATATCTACATTTCCCGCACCAAATTTGGCTTCATAAACCGCTTTGGCATCTAATGCCCTGAAATGCCCACCGCCAAAAAATATTTTAATAGGTTGCGCGGTAAGTACTTGGCAACATAAGCATAAGAGGAAAAGAAATTTACATTTTAAGCGCATTATTAATTACAACACATTTTTTCTACACGAAACTGGTTGGGTACACTTCCTACAACATATATTTCACCATTGCTTATGGCTATATCGCTTGCTCTTATTCCTGCGGAAGCATTGCCTGTACAAATAAGCGAGCCATCGGTAAGGCTGCGCTTTTCAACTTTCCAGGTTCCCGCACCTGTCAGCAGTGTTATGTACAGCCCTGTCGCGTCAATATCCAGGTTGGCATAAGTGCCGCCAATTACAACATTGTGTGCAGGAACCGCTTGCGACCAGATTATGCTGCTGCCTGTGGCAAGGTCTCTTTTCTGAATAATAATTTCAGATGTGCCTGGTGCGCTGCTACCCAAGCTTAGCCCTGCAACATAAACGCCCGTAGCATTTACGGCAACATCTAACCCGGGTTCTGACGCGCCACCGCCACCGGGCGGGGCTGAAACAGTCGGATTATAGTCAATGCCCCATGCAGTAACACCTGTATTTTTATCAATTTTTTCTATACGCCACCGCCCGTCAACACTATTTCCTGTTCCTGCTTGTCCGCCAATTACATACAAATGAGTAGCATCAACAGCAGTTCCGTAGGGAATGTCAGGGCGATTGACATTGTTGGTAAACTCCCGTGTCCATGTGGCAGCCAAAGCACAATTGCTAAGGTTACGTTTTTCAATGCGCCACTGAGTATTGGTATTGGGGGCTGTTCCTAATGTTTCAAAGCCTACTATATACATGGAAGTATTGTCCATAACAGCATCGTGCATGCCATTTGTTGAACTGGCAGTAGTGGAATTTACACCTAAAGGAGATAATAAATCAGACGCATTGCGTTTTTCCATTCGCCATTGTGTGCCTAAAGTTCTTCCGGCTACATAAATATTAGTGCCGTCAGAAAGTACCCTGTATGCTATATACTGATTGGTTCCGACCCTCGTATTAGCAGAACCATAAGAAGCGG
>CAYSGX010000498.1:1511-2376 GCA_964430605.1 uncultured Chitinophagaceae bacterium | reverse complement strand
TTTTTTTCCAGTCTTGCTGATAGGGCTTGCCGGGCTTGAAATCAATCTTATCCCGATTTTTTAGATTCAGGATTTTTGAAAAGCCCACGGCTGCGCCAATAATAATCAGCGTGGGAACGATAAAGTATTTTAGTTTCATGCCGACAAATTCAAAATTCTAAATACAAAATTCAAAACAGGAAAACTCAAAGTTCGGGGTTTTCGGGCGAAAATGATGCCAAAGCGTTTTGGGATTTTTTGTGTTAATCTTCTCATGCTCCTTGTGTGTTCCGAGCCATGCAATGATTTTGACAATATATTGCTACGCTTAATCTGCGACTGCTACAATGTGGGTTAAATGGTTCTTGAAAATAAATCCTGAAAAAGCCAAAAATTGTTATTTCAGTATTTTTTGTTGAACAGTTTTTCCGTCTGAAAACTGACAGGATAAAACATATACTCCGCTGTTCCAACCCAAAGTATTTACAAAAGTTTGTAACGCAAAAAAATCATTCTGCGAAAAAATTATTTTTCCCTGAACATCATATATAAGAATGGCTTCAGGAATATGATTTACGCAATCAATTTTGAACATTTCTGAAACCGGATTGGGCAAAACGGAAAATTTTATTTGCGAAAAATTTTCAGCAACAGAAGCTACCACAGGTAAATATTGTGTGGCGCTTCCGGGTATAGTGTTGTGCCCCGATTGCGGGCCCGTATTGCCTTGCTGCACTGTGCCATAATAGTATGCGCCCACTGTATATGGATAAACAGGAGTAAAAGCAGAATCTATGGTTACGAAATAAGCATAGATGCCACCGGGATACTCGGGAGTAACGCAAAACCTGCCGTTGTATTCATCCAAATCGCCCAAGCCCTGCAC
>CAYSGX010000498.1:0-1501 GCA_964430605.1 uncultured Chitinophagaceae bacterium | reverse complement strand
CACAAACTCATAATCTTCCAGATATTTTCCCAACGGGTATTGTGCGCTTACTGCCGGGCCATATTGATTGGCTTGTAATTGTGTGCCATCGGGCAAAGAGGTTCGTTGTGAAATATTACGCAACCGGTAACCGGTTTTCATTCGCATTACACCGCCTGCTCCGTTGGTATTCGCAAAACCATAAGCGCCATAAATTGGAAAACCGTCAAACGCATAGCCGATAATAGGCGAATGAACGGCATCATCCATATCGTCATATAAACAGGTGGGATTAACATGATGATGATATTCACCATTGGGAGCCGGATGTCCGAGACAGATGTCAAAACTGCTGCCTTCGTTCGGGAGTGCATCTTGATTCCAGACACCTTGGTTATTGTATGAAAAAGCATCTTTTGCATTAAACATACTTACGCCATTTGTCCAAACGCCAATATGACCTAATCCGGTTGCGGTTTTTGTTCCGGTATTTTCCTGCGGATTACGGGTGATTTTAAAACAAAAATTCTGATTGGCTAGCGTGTTCGGATTTCCTGCCCACGGACCAATATCATAACCCGGAATGCAGGTAGCCGAAACATAAACATCTGCATTGGTATAATATACAGACTGAACATTGGTGGCAATATTTCCATAACCTGTTGAGCCGTTGGTATTAACAAGCCATGAGGTGATTTCGGGCGTTTGGCTGAATATATTCAGGGAAATTATGGAGCAAATAAAAAACAAAGAATTTTCCATTGTATTGTTAAGCAGAATTTAATGATGGCTGTCTTTATTGTCGCCACAAATTACACAGATTATGCAGATTTTAAGTTGTAATAATGAAAAAAAAGGGGTTGATTATTTATTACTGAATAGTTTTTTTAGCGCAACGAACATTACCAAATCGAACAAAAAATGTGCAGTAATAGAAGATAAAATACCATAGATTTCAAACAAATAACCCAAGCCTGCACTAATTAAAACCATGAATAATCCATAAGCCGTTAAAGCTAAATTGTAGGGATTAATATAGCCGTGCAGTAGAATAAATACAAATGAGGTAATCCAAATGCCTAAGTAAGGTTGAATACCTCCGCGAAATAAAATTTCTTCGCCCACGCCCGCGCAGAAAGAATAAAAAACAGCATGACCATAAGTGGGTGTCATTTTTTCTATAAGCTCGCCAAAGAATTCCATTTCTTTGCTTAACCATTCGGTTTGTACCAGCCACAATGCTGCTACTGCCGCTGAAATACCAAATACACCTCCGCTCAATAGCTGTTGCCACCAGATTTTTCCGCTTGAAAAAAACACTAAAGGTGTAATGCCTTCAGCATAATAAAGTATGGCTAAACCAATTGCCCCAAAGCCAAACAATGTGAAAAATCCTAAAAGAAATAATCGTTGCCGGCTGAAATTCAAAAATGAAGTTTTTTCAAAATTAAGACAAAGTGAAGTTATAACCTTGAATTTGCTCTTTTGCAACGGGTTAAAACCCGCTGCTTTTTTTGACAAA
>CAYSGX010000497.1:0-2383 GCA_964430605.1 uncultured Chitinophagaceae bacterium | reverse complement strand
CAAAGCCAGTGAAGCCAAAGACTTTATTTTATTTAAGGCTGAATTGTTGCTGAAAGATGTGAAACACGACCCGGTGAAAAAAACCGAAGTGATAAAAGACATTGTGCAATCTATCGCATTAATACCCGATGCCATAAAACGCTCAATGTATGTGGCCGAGTGCAGTGCCTTGCTGAAGGTTGATGAACAGGTATTAATAAGCGAAATCAACAAAATAAAACGCACCAGGTTAGGTAAAGAAACCAACACGCCAAAAGAAGAATACATTCCGTTGGAAGATACTTTAGAGCCACTGCCGCAAGATGTATTACCCAATAGAATGGAGTATCTGGAGCGGGATATTATCCGGCTGCTTTTTGAACATGCCTACGAACCTTTTAATGAAGATGGCAGCATTATTGACTTTCTTTTTGCCGAATTAGAGAGCGACCATTTTGAATTTACCAATGAAGTTTACAAAGAAATTATTACTGAATACCGAATGGCTTATGATACCCACCGGCAATTAGATAAAGATTACTTTTTTACCCATGCCAATGAGCAAATAAGCAAGCTTGCTTTTGAGCTGTTAAACACCCCTTATGAACTGAGCGAGAATTGGGTAAAAAAACATGGCGTAATTTTTTCAGTAAAGCAGGATGTTATTAATAAAGACTTGCTTTCTATAATTTTTAAACTGAAGATTGAAATTGTGAATCAAAAAATTAAATCGTTTGATGAACAAATGGCACAGCCCCTTCCCGATGAAGAAATTGCAAGGATTATTACCCTGAAGCAAGAATACTTAAAAGTGAAAATGGAATTTGCCAAAACTTTAGGCAGCGTGATAATATAAAATCAATTTCTTCAAATAAATCTAACTTATATAATTAACGTTTAGTAACGGTTGTTTGGCATGGTTTTTCCACTAAACTTGAATGAAAAAATAATTTCTTTTACCTTTAGAAAAAATATAAGATGAAATCATTTACCATAATCATAATAATCTTTAGTTCAGTACTGAATAACGGCATATTCGCGCAATCGGTGGCGGCTAATGGCACTACTAAAGCAGTGAAAACAATTGAAAAATCTTCAGAGCAATCTATACAATGGGTTAGTTTTCAGGAAGCAATTGAAAAAAGCAAGAAGAAACCAAAGAAAATCTTTATTGATGTATATACCGATTGGTGTGGCTGGTGCAAAGTAATGGACAAGCAAACATTTACCGACCCATTGATTATTGAATATATGAACGCTAACTTTTATGCTGTAAAAATGAATGCCGAAAAAGATGAGAAAATAGATTTTAAGGGGAAAGAATACAATTTTGTTGCGCAAAACGGCAGGGGCTACCATGAACTGGCCGCTGAATTAATGAGTGGCAGGATGAGCTACCCTACAGTAGTGTTTTTAGATGAAAAAATGGACTTGTTGCAACCAATACCCGGATTCAGGAAGCCTGCTGAAATGGATTTAATATTGAAGTTTTTTGGTGGCGACCATTATAAAAACACCAGCTACGATATCTTTCAGCAAAAATACCAATCGCCCTACGACAGCGAATAGGAAAAACTACATTACCAGTACTTTATCCTCAAAGTTTTTAATAATACTTGCTTCTTCCTGAGAAATCTTATGCCCTGAAGATTTGGCCAGTTCATTCAGTATTTCAATGCAGGCTTTTTTTACCGGTTTGGGCAAGCGTAAGTGTGTAACTTTTAAGTACATATTGAAAGAAGCCAGAGCGTCTTCTTTACTGTCAAAACTATCTTCTTCCGTTTCAAAAGCAAACTCGGCATAATAAGCTAAATCGGTGCCGAACTGATCTGAAATATCTTCTACAGGAGCCAGTTTTTTCTTGACTAAATCTATGACTGCTTTTTTTTCTTTGTCGCTAATGTAGCCGTCAGCAATTGTAAGTGCATACAACACTTTGCCAAATTCGATGTAGAAATCTTTTGAAACCATAAGGCTGATATTTGATACTGAATGTACAAAATTTCTATATCAACACAGCATTAATTATTCGCCCGGTTTGTAAATGCGTTCGGCATTTTTAAGAATAACAGATTTATCGAAGGTCATGGTTTTTGTTTCCTGTTTTATCCATAGTTTCAACTGGTCGGTATAATGCTTGCTTTTGGGATGTGCCGATGCGCCAAAGTTTACTAAGGTTTCCAGCCTTACCACACCATTCTTGTCATACTCGGCAATCATGGTGTAAGTATCTCCCACAAATCCTTCATATTTGCCATCGGCACTTCTTTTTTTACCATAGTTAGCTGCCAGCGCATCGGGAAATCCCGGCATGGCATATTCTTCATTACCTCTTTTAATTACCTGAATATCTTTCAGCGGAACATTCAATGTGCCGAAATATTTTATCAGGTGTGCTTTAGCG
>CAYSGX010000496.1:0-2391 GCA_964430605.1 uncultured Chitinophagaceae bacterium | reverse complement strand
ATTGACAAACTGAACAAAATATACTACCAAAAGCCTTTTAACTATATCAATGAATTTGTGCCCTTTCCGTTAGACCTGAATTTTCTGCAAGATATTCTGTTGGGCAATCATCGGTTAGACACCTCTGCAAAAACCAATTTCAGCATCGACAACGCTTATATTGTTCAGCAGGAAACCGCTAAAATGAAATCGGCTTATCATATTGCGCCTGAATATTTTTATCCGTTGCTGGTAAAGCTGAACGAACTGCAAAACAACCGTCAGGTAACTATCAGGTACAACGATTACCGTCCTGCCAACGATACAGATACTTCGTCAAAAGCCTTTTCTTTTCATCGTATTGTGGATTTCAAGAGCGGAAAAAAAACTAAAATTGACATCAGGTTTTCACGCATTAGCTGGAATGAAGAATTAAGTTTTCCGTTCAGTGTTGGAGATAAATATGAAATTAGATTTTAGATTTCAGATTTCAGATTTCAGATTACATGCCTGGGCATCTGTCTTTGCATTTCAACTATCTCATCTTTTTCGCACAAAATTATTTCTTGTGTTCTTCCTTACTATGGCCTATAGTCTATGGGTTATGGACTGCCATGCACAAACCGCAAAAACCCAACAGGAAAAACAAAACTTAGAAAAAGAAAGGCAAAAGCTTTTAAAAGATATAGAGCTTACCAAAAAACTTTTAGACAAAACCACCGAAAACAAAAAGCAAACACTTAGCCAGCTTGAAACGCTTCAGAAACAAATAGAAATGAGGCAACGGGTAATTGCCAACCTTAATAAAGAAATAAGACTCATTGATTCGGAAATAAAAGAAACCGATGGTGTGGTAAGCGCCTTGCAAAAAGATTTAGAAGAACTGAAAAAGCGTTATGCCGAAATGGTAACCAATGCTTATAAAAACAGAACAGCATTGAACGAAATTGTTTTTGTGTTTTCTTCCAAAAATTTTAACGATGCTTTTCAGCGGGTAAAATTAATCCAGACTTTAAATCAATTCAGAAGAAAACAAGCTGAAATGATAGAAGAAACCAAAACTGCTTTGAGTAATAAAGTAGCAGATTTGAAAACAAAAAAAGCCGAACGGTTAAAATTATTGAATGCTGAAATTGAACAGCGCACCGAGCTGAGTGATGAAAAGCAAGAACAAAATAAATTGGCTCAGGAACTTAAAAAGAAGGAAAAACAACTGGGCGATCAAATAAAGAAAAAACAAGCTGATGCCGAAAAGCTGAATAAGAAAATTGAAGAGATTATTAAAAAAGAAATAGAGGCAGCCAGAAAAAAAGCCGAAGCCGAAGCCAAGGCAAAAAACAAGCCTGCGCCTGCTGTAACCAAAGGCAGCTCATCGTTAAGCCTTACGCCTGAGGCGGCAAAACTTTCTGCCGATTTTCAATCGAATCAGGGGCGGTTGCCGTGGCCGGTCGAGAAAGGTATTGTTACCCGGGGTTTTGGGCAACAACAACATCCTGTACTAAAATCGGTGATTATCAATAACAATGGCGTTGATATCAAAACGGAAAAAAATGCCAAAGCACGTTGCATATTTGAAGGCTCGGTGGTGTCGGTCATTACTGTTCCGGGTATGCAAAAAGCGGTGATGATTCGTCATGGCGAATTCTTTTCAGTATATTCTAATCTTGATGAAGTGTTTGTGAAAGCAGGCGATAAAGTAACTACCAAACAAGAGCTTGGGCTTATTCATACTAACGATGATGAAGACAAAACCGAAATTCATTTCGAGTTGTGGAAAGGCACCGAAAAAATGAATCCTTCAGGATGGATTGCGAAGTAAAGAAAGAATAAACACTTCAGCACTTACTTAAACCGAACTCAGGTTAATATATTGCCGCCAATGCACACTTGTAAGCTATCAATAAGACTTGATGCGTTTCATAAATATTGGTTTTTTCTTAAAAAATCTATGTGAATTATTCATCTGAACCTCACATAATCTACAATTTTCTAATTAAAAACTAACATTTTATTAAATCCCAAATAATGAGTTTATGTATGTAACTAACGTTATTTAATTATTTGTAATGGTTTGAAAGTTAGCTGTATTTGAATAGTTTGCAACCCTGTTTTTTTTCAGCGATGAAAAGATGGAAAATAAAATACTTCACTTGCTAACAAGGCTTTGCTCAACTGTAGCTTGTATAGTATAGAATTCAATTATATTTTAGCGACACGCAGTTTATGGGAATACTACTATGTTAAATAATATTTTACACAACCAAAATCCAATTTTTATGATGAAAAAAACCGCATTTTTTTTGATTGCATTTTTGGTGTCGATAACACACTATGTATCGGCACAATGCCCCTTTACGGTAGATGCAATTGTTTCCGCCAACACTTCATGTAACCAGTCTGATGGAAAAATTA
>CAYSGX010000495.1:0-2402 GCA_964430605.1 uncultured Chitinophagaceae bacterium | reverse complement strand
CAATTTCGTTATTCAGCACCAGCGCTATGCTGTAATTTTGTAAGGCATCTTCATATTTTCCGGTTACATCATAAACAATACCCACGCGATTGTAGGCTGTAGCAAGCCCTCTTTTGTAATTAATTTCTTTGCCAAGTTCAATTGCTTTTAAGCCATATTCTAAAGCCTGTTCGGGCTTTGAAGAATATAAGCTGTAACACAAATCATTGAGAATAATTACCTGCGAAGTATCTTTTGAGTTATCTATGAGTTTTACCAGGCTGTCAACTTTATTGTTTTGCGCTGAAATTATTTCAGTAGCAACAAATATCAACAACAGCCATAAATAGCAATATTTCAACAGTTTCATATAGTGGCAGTTTTCTGTTAGCTACAGAAAGATAGCAAGTGAAAGTTGATGAAAATATATCTCATTAACAAATACGATGATTACACTATAAAATGCAACTTGTTTTTATAAGGCTTATTATATGAATAGCGATGGGTTTATGCCCATCACTATTGATAAAAAAGAAGTATTATAAATAACTTTCTAAAGCAGTGTTGTAGCTGTTTTTGTATTCCACTACACTGCCGAAATCTTCGCCATCAACCACAAAATTATCTTTTGTAACAGAGCCTAAATTTTCAAAAGGCAAATTGTTTTGCTGTAAGAATTGTTCAAAATCTTTTTGTTGTGAAGGCTGAACCGATACCACCACACGGCTTTGTGATTCGCCAAATAAGAAAGCGTCTTTTCTGATGCCTTTGTTAGTTTTTACACTGAAGCCTAAGCCGTCAGGAAAAGCCGATTCCGCAAGGGTAACAAACAAGCCGCCATCTGAAACGTCATGTGCCGATACTACTAATTGTTGCTGAATAACTTTCTGCAAAACTTGTTGCAAATGATATTCTTCTTCTAAATCGAAATAAGGAGCGGGCGATTGCTTCACCTTGTGATAACGCACTAAATATTCCGAAGCGTTAATATCATTTCTTGAAGTACCCAACAAATAAATTGCATCGCCTTCATTTTTGAAATTCAAAGTCATGCGCTTGTTTACATCTTCTACCAAGCCCAACATGCCGATAGTAGGCGTGGGATAAACAGGATAAACGTTTTCACCGTCAGAAGATTGGTTGTAGAAACTCACGTTGCCGCCCGTAACAGGCGTATCGAATTTCTTACATGCTTCGCCCATGCCTTTCACCGACATTACAAACTGCCAATACACTTCGGGATTGTAAGGATTTCCGAAGTTCAGATTATTGGTAATTGCCAACGGAATACCACCACTGCACACCACGTTTCTTGCTGCTTCCGAAACTGCAATTTGTGCGCCTTTAAACGGATCGGCATAAACATACCTGCCATTGCAATCTACCGTAACGGAAAGGGCTTTGTCAGTTCCTTTTACCCTTATTAATGCTGCATCGGCAGGCGCATTTGTAACCATGTTGCGCACCTGAACCATAGAATCATACTGCTCATAAATCCATTTTTTTGAAGCAATATTTGTTTGCGCAATCAAAAATTTTGCGACTTCTTTAAAATTGTCGGGCTGTGTTATGGTTTGCGCATCAAAAGCATTCAGTTTGGCAATGTATGCAGGCTCGGTATAATCTCTTTCATACACAGGTGCACCACCGCCCAATACCAGCGATTCCGCAGGAACATGCGCCACCAGTTCATCGTACATAAAATATTCAATCCATTCAGTATCGGTTACTTCACCTATTACCTGACAATGAATATCCCACTTGTCAAAAATTTGCTCTACTTCTTTTTCTTTGCCTTTCTTCACTACAATCAACATGCGTTCCTGCGATTCCGACAGCAGAATTTCCCAAGGCTTCATATTTTCTTGTCGGGTAGGTACTTTGTCTAACCAAATTTTCATGCCATGCTTGCCTTTCGCGCTCATTTCGCAGGTAGAACAAGTAATGCCTGCCGCACCCATATCCTGCATACCCACAATGGCATCGGTGGTTTCAATCAGTTCGAGCGTGGCTTCCAGTAATAATTTTTCCTGAAAAGGGTCGCCCACCTGAACGGCAGGCAGGTCGTTTACGGAATCTTCGGTAATATCTTTTGAAGCGAAAGCCGCTCCGTGAATACCGTCTTTTCCTGTGGTAGAACCCACAATATAAACAGGGTTGCCAACGCCTTCGGAAATGGCAGAAACAGTTCTGCCCACTTTCGCAATGCCTACCGACATGGCGTTTACCAGCGGGTTATGCTCGTAACATTCTTCAAAATATACTTCGCCCGCAACAGTAGGCACGCCAAACGAATTGCCATAGTCGCCAATGCCTTTTACTACGCCTTTCAGCAGGTGTTTGGTTTTTTCAGAATTAATACTTCCGAAACGCAAAGAATTTAATGCGGCTACAGGACGCGCACCCATTGTAAAAATATCGCG
>CAYSGX010000494.1:0-2411 GCA_964430605.1 uncultured Chitinophagaceae bacterium | reverse complement strand
AACCTTATTATTACCAAGCCCCTGCCCTCTTTAGCTTATATACCTTATTCCTTCGGAAGCAATTTGGTGAAACACACGATGCTGAATGGCGTTCTGGTATAGTGTACTAAATATTGATACTTTAACAACGCTTCTGCTTTAAACAAGGCTACACTTATTCAACCTGATTAGTAACTTTACTTGCCTAAATATACTAACATGAAACAATGGTGTACTATTTTATTTTGCTGCCTTACAACAATCATATACGCTCAAACCAAAACTGTTTCGGGCACATTGCAAGGGTTTGAAACAGGTTCAATCGTTTATTTGAAAAGATTCAACGGCTCTAACATTATCGCTATAGATTCGGCAATAATAACGAAAGGCGGAAAGTTTCTATTTGCCAACACCCGCTACCCTAAATTCGGCTTACACCAGTTGGCAGCAGGTCAATATACGGTTGCTTTCCCAATGCCGAAAAACGATTTAAAAATTGAAATAGAAGCTTCATTAGAATCGCTGAAAGAGGGCACTTTAACGCTGAAAAACACTAACGAAGTAATTGCCCATAAAGAAGTTTCGGCATTAAACAAAACTATAAAAGAGTGGAAAGAAACACACCTTGCCGAAACCCGTGCAATGAACCGCTTCGACAAAAAACATACTGCTAAAACCAATGAGCAAAACGCCAAATTTCTCACACAAATAAAACAATACAACGAATCATTAAGTACCCTTGCCGCAAAATACCCGGGCACTTATGCAGCCGAAGTGTTAGTGCCATTATATAAAACGCCTGCCAAAGAATTTGCCGTAGCAACCGATACCATGTATGACAGCCCCGCGGCTTATTATCACTATCACTTTTTCGATATGGTAAATTTTAAAGAAGAAGGCACTGCCTACAACCCTGCTTTGGAAGAGAAAATTCTCGATTATATTAAACAATATGTTGCCCCTTCTGTCGAGGGTGTAAAAGAAGCCATAGACATTATAGTAAGAAAAGCTATGGCAAATATTACCGTAAAAGAATTTGTGGTGAGCTACCTGTTAGACCTTGCCGGTCAGCGCAACGATATGGATATTGCCGAGTATCTTTTCAGAAACTATTATACCGATGGCTGCGAGGCTAATATTAAACCTGAAGTGGCAGGCCTGCTCGAAAACATAAAACGCCTTTCGCCCGGAAGCCCTGCTCCCGAAATAGAACTGATAGACCCCAACAGCCAGCGCATGAAACTTTCTGAAGTAAAAAACAAGAAGGTAATAATGGTTTACTTTTGGTCATCGGGCTGTGGCTATTGCACAGAAGCTACACCTAAGCTGAAAAGATTATATGCCGAAACCCAAAGCAAAGGCTTAGAAATATTTGCCGTGTCGTTAGACCAAGATTATGCATCATGGACCGGCTACATAGAACAAAACGAACTGAAATGGATAAACGTAAGCGAGTTGAAAGGATGGAAAAGCCGTGCCGTAGAAGATTATGCCATTACCGGAACTCCCGGATATATATTATTAGATGGCGACCATAAAATACTATCACGCCAAAGTGGTTTTGATGCTGCCGAAAAAGCCGTGAAAGAAGTATTGGGGCTATAGAAATATGTCGCGATAATGTTTTACATGGGTTTAGTTTAAAATACTCATAATTTCACGCCAAGACGCTAAGCCGCAAAGCATTGAAAATCTTTTAGCCGGGCTTTCACTTTTCAAGGGAGAGTTTATTGGTCTCAAATACAGTTAAAACTATGCACTTTAGTGTATTTTGCTTTAGCTTCTAAAAAGGTTATAAATTTGAGAGATGGATTTTCAGAGGAGCAACGGCCATACTGTTTCACGTATGACAGCCCATATCGTATGGGCAACGAAATATCGATACTCGGTATTGGAGGGAGATATAAAGTTTCGTTGTAGAACAGTATTGGTACAAGTTTGTGAAGCAGAGGGAGTTGAGATATTAAAAGGGGTTGTATCGAAAGACCACATACATATGCATATAGAATACCGTCCCAATCAAGACATAAGTACCTTGGTAAAACTGTTAAAGGGTCGTTCATCAAGGAAGTTACAAATGGAGTTTCCAGAATTGAAGAATCGTTACTGGGGGCGGCATTTTTGAGCAATAGGTTTCGGATGTTGGAGTACAGGAAATATAACGGAGAAATGGTGAACGAATACTTAGAACATCACAGAAATCCCAATGATGGAAACAACAGTAATTTTATAGTAGAATAAAGGACTTTCAGTCCTCCTTAAACCTATGGACTTGTAGTCCATAGTGGTTTAGTTGTTCTGTCTGAAATATTGTATTGACAAGGATTCCAACATTATACTAATTGTCCCCGTCCCGATAGCTATCCTATCGTGTGGACACAAATACTACATTGTCTAAAAAAATTAACCACAATAGAAACATAGATTTGGTA
>CAYSGX010000493.1:0-2425 GCA_964430605.1 uncultured Chitinophagaceae bacterium | reverse complement strand
TATGCTGTGCTTTTGAGTGCAAGAGGATGTCCCTATACTTGTAATTATTGTGTAAAAACTTTTGGTACCAAACTTACTGCACTAACGCCTGAAAATATGTTTCATCAAGTCAAACATTTGGCTTCAACACAAGGAATAAAATCGTTCAGGTTTATAGACGATACTTTTACTGCAATACCTGGGAGGGTAATTGAATTTTGTAAACTTTTAATAGAGAACAATCTTTCTCATTTAAAGTGGTCATGTTTTAGCAGGGCAGACACCTTGAATAGAGAGATGCTTGAGTATATGGCAAAAGCCGGATGTACAAGGATATATTTTGGAATGGAGTCCGGAAGCCAAAAAGTTTTAGACTATTATAATAAAAAGTATAATATAAATGATGTGAAGAGTGATATTGTATTATGCAAAAAATTGGGCTTTGAGACAATCGGTTTATATATGGTCGGTGCACCTGTTGAAACAAAAGAGGATTTATATGACAGTATTAAATCTGCCATAGATTGTAAATTTGATTATATAACAACCTTTCAATTTGTAATGTATCCTGGTACCGAGATATACAATAGGTTCAAGGACGATATTGTTTTTAATGTTTTTCCCTATGTAAACAAGTTTAAAGATGAGAGTATAAGGGTCAAAGCAGCCTTGTATCAGAAAATATTTTTCAGGCAGTTTTATTTCAGATTTCAAACACTCAAAACCATAATAAGAACTGTGAAGAAAAATGGCTTTAAAGAAGTATTTTTGACGGCACTTTCATTTTTCAAGTATCTTTTTCTTAATAAGAAAAATTCTAAAAGAGGTGATTATATATAGTATGTTTTTTTTGTTATTTATAGTTTTGTAAAAATGAAAAAATGTTAAAGTATCTGTGGGTGTATGGTTATCAGATTAGGAACAAGAAGGAAAGGAGGGGTGGATAAAATGAATTGGTCTATCATTATATTTTGCTATAACGAAGAGCAAAGTATAGAAAAAGTAATTACACAAAGTATAAATTTCATAAATTCTGTAGGTTCTCACAGTGAGATTATTATTGTGAATGACGGGAGTACAGATAATTCTGGAAATATTATTAATGAGTGGGCAGTAAAAGATAATAGAATAAGGGTGATTAACCATCTTAAAAATAAAGGTATTGGAGCGGCACTAAAAACAGGATACTCTTCTGCATCAAAAACTTATGTTTGTGCTATTCCTGCAGACGGGCAATTTAATCTCGAAGAACTGAAAAAAATCTCTCCATTTTCCAATAAATATTTTTACTCCTTATACCGAGAAGAAAAAAACTATGATAACTACAGAAATTTATTAAGCAATTTCAATAATTGGCTGAATAAAATTGGATTCAATAACCATCTGAAAGATGTCAATTGGATAAAAGTATATCGGAAAGAGCAGTTAGCGGTGGCTAATCCGCAACTAAGAAGTTCGTTGATAGAAAGCGAAATATCTTCTAAGTTGCTTAAAAAGCAAATAAAATGTATTGAATTGGTTTCGGAATACCTGCCAAGAGAAGCAGGGATGCCAAAAGGAGGAAGTATAGTTACCGTTTCAAGAGCATTACTTGAGATGTTTAGACTTATTGTTATTGTAAAACGATTTTAGAAGATAATGATAACAGTCAGCGGCTTCCCCAAAAACATTTCTTATCAACAGTGTACACGATGTATTGCAGACAGTACCATTCCCGGAATTATTTTTGATAAAAAGGGAGAATGTTTCTTGTGTCATTTTCACGACAAGTTAGATAAGATTTACCCCGAAAATGAAGACGCTCTCATAAAACTGGAGCAGCGACTTGACAAAATAAGAAAAGTGGGAAAGGGAAAAAAATACGATTGTGTTGTGGGGCTAAGTGGAGGAAGAGACAGCACTTACCTGCTTTATTTAGCCGTAAAAAAGTGGAATTTGCGTCCGTTGGCAGTGCATTTTAACGATGGTTTCGATAATCCCGTTGCAGGAGAAAATATGCTGAAAGCTGTTCGTAAACTTGGGGTGGAATTAAGAACAATCACTTCCGATTTCAGAGAATGTAAGGACTTGAAAATTGTTGATTTGAAGGCATCAACTCCTTTGCTGAACAATGGTACGGACGTTGGAATAGGAGCATCTTTGTATGGCGTGGCGTATAAAGAAAAAGTAAAGACCATTTTATACGGGCAAAGTTTCCGTACAGAAGGTATCCGCCCGATAGCGTGGGCATATTTTGACGGAGATTTGCTCCGTTCGCAGCACAAACTGTTTGGTTCGTACCCTTTAAAACCTTGGAAACCGGAAAGTCCGGGCTATCATTTGGGAGTAAAAGAAATGATTTTCTACACCCTGAACGGCATAAAAACTTTTGCTCCATTTTATCATTACCCTTACAACAGGGAAGAAGCTAATGAAATTTTATCAAAAGAGTTAGACTGGATATATC
>CAYSGX010000492.1:0-2426 GCA_964430605.1 uncultured Chitinophagaceae bacterium | reverse complement strand
AATACCGAAGGTTCTGAACTTAATTTTTTCGGAAACCTGAGTTGTTTCGGTATAATCTAATGCTTTACGGTATTAACCATTGTGAATTTCAAAAGCCCTTGCACATAATCAGACTACTTTTGAAATACAATTGGTATAACATTGAAAAAATTAAGAGCAATTATAAATGCAGGTATCTTTTCTATAAGATACCTGCATGATTTGAAATAAATATTTACACGTTATTTTTTCAAGAATTTCCCAAACCTTATCAAACCATCAGTATAATTCGCTTTAATAAAATAAAAGCCATTGCTCAATGATTCAATATTCATTACCGATGAATGTGCTGTACCTACTTCCTGTCCGTTTAAATTCAACACGGTTATTTGTGTGGCTTCTGTTACATGAATAATATTTTGAGCAGGGTTAGGATAAATTTTCAGCATGTTGTTTTTTTCTGCAATACCCGTAGCTGTGCCGGTGGTTGCCTGTGCAGTATTAGAGTAAACTGAATTGCCATTATTGTTATAAGCCAGTACTTTATAATAGTAGGTAGTGCTTTCGCTCAATTGCAAATCTTCATACAGTTCTGTATCGGCATTCAAACCGGCTATTTCAGTAAAGTTGTTACCATCTTCGCTACGCTCTACTTTAAAACCCAGTTCGTTATTGGCATTATCAGTCCATTCAATTCTGATATTTACTCCTTGTGTTTTGAAAACGGTAGTGGTGAGATTAGTGGGCGCAGCGGGCGGTGTAGGTGTCGTTCCTGCATCGTTCAGTGTTACAACGCTCAAATTTCCGCCAGTGGCATAAACATTATCCGATGCATCGGTGATGATTTTTAAAACCGTTTGCCCGAAAGCGGCATTGCCCAACTCACTCCACGTTGAGCCATTCCATTTTGCTACAATCACTTGTAAAGAAGCATTGTAAAAATCACCGCCTGCATAAATATTTCCGTTTGTGCCTGCGGCTAAAGTTTTGATATTGGCTGCGGCATTTAACGTTCCTAATTCGCTCCATGCAGCGCCATTCCACTTAGCGACATATTTTTTGTTGTTGGCATTGTTGAAATCACCTGCTGCATAAATATTGCCTTGCGCATCGGCAGCAATAGTTCTGATTCTGGCATCCGCATTCAGTTCGTTACCGCCTGCACCCAGTTCGCTCCATGCAGTGCCGTTGTATTTAGCCACAAAGAATTTGTTATTGGCATTGGTAAATTCTCCTGCTGCATAAATATTTCCATTGTCATCTGCACAAATAGAAAAAATTTCGCCATCATTTGGGGCAATGTCTCCCAAATCGGTCCAGGAGGCGCCATCCCACTTAGCCACATATTCGCCATTCAGCCCGCTGAATTTTCCGGCTGCATAAAGATTACCTGCGGAATCCACACATAATGCCGTAATGGTATTGTTAGCATTCAATGCGCCTACTGCGCTCCATGTGCTGCCGTCCCATCTCATTACCTGTCGCGTACCGCCCACAATTATCCAGCTTACATACACATTATTGCCATCCACTGCCATAGCGCGTATTTGTCCTTGCGGATTCCATGAAGCTATGCCGCACGAATCCCAATCGTTTCCATCCCAAACCGCTACGTAACGGTTAAATGCAGCATCTCGAAAGTCGCCACCGGCATAGAGGTTGCCATTAGCATCTTTTGCAAGCGCATAAACGGCATCGCTGCCTGTGAAATTTCCTACCTGCTGCCAGGTTTGAGCTTCAGCATTGAAGTAAAAAATAATGCCGATGATAATGCCTGAAATTAGTTTTTGAATGTTTGCTATCATGATGAGTTAGTTTTAGTTGGCGGCAAAATTAAACCCAGCCTGAAGACAAATGCCGAACTAAAGCCTTAAAAAGCGTATGTTTTTGGCGAAATCATACAAAAATCAGTTATTATCGGAGGCTTTCTGCTTAAATTCCGAAGGAGTTTTTCCTGTAACTTTTTTAAAAGCCTTGTTGAAAGTAGATTTATTCTTGAAACCGCATAACCCTGCAAGGGCTTCTATAGTGAAAGTCTTTGTTGCGACTTCATCGGTCAAGAGTCGCTTAGCTTCCTCAATTCTAAAGCCATTGATGAAATCGAAAAAATGTTTTTCGGCAAAAAGATTAATGGCTTTTGAAAGCAGGTGTTCGGGAATTGCTGTTTTATCTGCTAATGATTTAATGCTTAAATCTGCATCCAGATAGGTTTTGTCGGTTTGCAAAAACCGCAGTGTTTCATCATAAATATTTTTCAGCTTTTCTTTTTCTTCTTCTGAAACAGGTTTGGCTTCGGCTTTTATTACCTGCGGAATAAATTTTTCTACAATACGTTCATGCATTCCTTTAGTATAGCTCAACATGCTGAACATTGTGAGCGACATCATGAATATGGCTAAGTATATATGCAGGTAATCGGGAATGGGGTCGGTGGGCAGCAACGATAA
>CAYSGX010000491.1:0-2431 GCA_964430605.1 uncultured Chitinophagaceae bacterium | reverse complement strand
TTATATAGTTTGTATTACAATAGTTTTAGTGAGTTGTTCGATAATCTGAATATACCTGAAGAAAAAGACCATTTACAAAATTTATGGACTAGAGGTTTAAATAAAGTATTAAATAACCCAAGAGATATAATTAGACTTCATAATTCTATTAGACTGCCAATTATAAGGCTAAAAAGAAATGTTGTAATAAAACAATTAATAGCAATAGAGACAATTAGAGTATTCTTCTTTGAAGATTATTCCAAACTAAACGAATATTACCGAATACCTAATCGTTATTCAGAAGGATCATCTGAATTAAAAAATGTTATTTCAAAAAATTTATTTCATAATATAATGAATGAAGATAAAATGTATGCTGAACATGCTAACAACTTAAATTTCTCAAACCCTAATATTACCAACAGATATTTTTCCTATAATTTAAAAGATGATGAGGTAGAAACAGAGTTGATTATTGAAATTACACATAATCCAAATTGCAATATCAATAGAGTTTTTTATGACTGCTATAGAAATAACAAAATTCATAATCTACTATTAAGATTAGAAGGCTTCAATTGGAGTAAAGTTGATACTGAAATAAAGAACAAATTAATTAACGAAACTTATAAATTCTTATTTGAAATAGAAAAAAATCTACAAAGTGAATTACACAATGAGTTTTATAATTTGATTAAAAAAGCCATATACAGCTACGGAGGTTATGATGGTCTAAATATTTGGCTTAATAGTTTAAAACATGAGTACAATAACAATATATCCGGTTTTTTTCATGCTTATACTTTAAGAAAGGAAATAAGTTATTACCGTGAAATTATAAGTTCAAATGATAATAACTACATCACCGAGATTGATGGTTTCTTGACGAATTTTATTGAGGGTCGAAAACATTTTTTCTTTTCAAAGAAGCCAATAAATTCATGCAGTGAATTTTGTGTTTTAACTTTTTTTCAGTGTTATGAAAAAATGAATCCAAATGAATTTTATGAAGAAGTAATTAAATCAAATGACACTACTTTAATGTTTAAATTATTAAAGAACTATATGTTCAAGAACTACGAAACAGGATTCCCTACAAGTTTAATTGATGAAATTCCTACAGATCTTTGCACACATTGGAAAAGCTTGATTATGCAAATTTCGTTTAAAGAACAACCAGAAATCAATAAAACTTATTTAAATAAACTGCTACCATATATGTTGAAGAAGAATATTATTACTCAAAGAAATTTAGATAACATTTTGAATTCTTAAGAAACGTTTGACGAAACAATTATTCAGAAAGTTATCTGCAAAACGATTTATAATAACATCCCCCTAACCCCCTTCAAAAGGGGGACATGGCTTTCCTAATTTTTCACTTAGTCAACTTCTAAAGACTAATGTCTAATTACTTAAAACATAAAACTTATCACTTACAACTTCCCAAAACAATTAACATCTTTTAGTTTCGTGTGTTTTCGGGTAAATGCTAACTTCGCCTAATCAAATTTAACCCCTCAAAAAATATTACTAATGATTAATGTTGCTCTGTTAAAAGAAATATGCGAAGTGCCCGGTGCGCCCGGCTATGAAAGCAAAGTGCGCGCGGTAGTATTGCGCGAAATTGAAAAACTGGTTGATGAATGGCGTATTGATAATATGGGCAATATTATTGCCGTAAAAAAAGGTAAAGATTCATCGAAAAAAGTGATGGTAGCCGCCCATATGGATGAGATTGGTTTTATGGTAAACTATATTACCGATGAAGGCTTTCTGAAGTTTCAGACGCTGGGCGGTTTCGACCCGAAAACGCTGACTGCACAACGTGTAATTGTGCATGGCAAAAAAGATTTGGTGGGTGTAATGGGCTGCAAACCTATACACATGATGAGCCCCGAAGAGCGTGGCAAAGCGCCTGTACTTTCCGATTATTATATCGACTTGGGAATGCCCAAAGAAGAAGTGGTGAAGTATGTAGAAATCGGGCACACCGTTACCCGCATTGGCGAGTTGATTGAAATGGGCGAATGTGTTACCAGCAAATCGCTCGACAACCGTATTTCAGTTTTTATTTTAATTGAAACGCTGAAAGAAATAGGCACGCCCGCACACGATTTTTATGCCGTGTTTACCGTTCAGGAAGAAGTGGGTATTCGTGGCGCACACGTAGCGGCACACAGCATCAGCCCCGATTTTGGTTTCGGTTTAGACGTTACCATTGCTTATGATTTGCCCGGTGCAAAGCCCGAAGAAGTAACTACCCGATTGGGCAAAGGTACTGCCATAAAAATATTCGATACATCAGCCATTTGCGATTATCGCATGGTAGCATTTATGAAGCAAACAGCCGACAAGCACAGCATCGCATGGCAGCCCGAAGTATTGGCGGGCGGAGGCACGGATACTGCGGGAATGCAGCGTATGGCTACACATGGAACTATTGCGG
>CAYSGX010000490.1:2127-2441 GCA_964430605.1 uncultured Chitinophagaceae bacterium | reverse complement strand
TGTAATTAAGAAAGATAAAGAAGGGGTAGAAAGAAGTTATGCAGTACTAACTTTAAAAGAGGGCAATATTTCGTCTAAAACCGAAACGGAAATTACCGGAGCGGAAAAGAGCAAACTGTTTCCTACTGATGTGGGCGGTTTGGTAAATGATTTTTTGACCGAGCATTTCACTAAAGTGATGGACTATGGCTTTACTGCCTCTATAGAACAACAGTTTGATGAAATAGCCGAAGGCAAAATAGAATGGAATAAAATGATTGGCGGCTTCTACGACCCCTTTCATGCCGATGTGGAAAAAACTGCCGAAACCGCAC
>CAYSGX010000490.1:0-2117 GCA_964430605.1 uncultured Chitinophagaceae bacterium | reverse complement strand
CGCACAGCGTGTTACCGGAGAAAGATTACTGGGCGAAGAACCCGGCACCGGAAAACCGGTTTATGCCAAAGTAGGAAGGTTTGGCCCCATGATACAAATTGGCTTAACCGAAGCAGAAGAAAAACCAAGATTTTCTAAACTGAAACCCGAACAATCTGTTGAAACCATAACGTTGGAAGAAGCCATGCTGCTTTTCAGGCTGCCGAGAAATATTGGCGCTTATGAAGGTAAAGATTTGGTGGTGAGCGATGGCAGGTTTGGCCCTTATATTAAGTATGATAATCTGTTTGTTTCGCTGAAAAAAATAGATCCTTATGAAATTACCTTAGAAGAAGGTATTGAGTTGGTAAAACAAAAAATAGAAACTGAAAAGAATAAGCTGATTCAAAGTTTTGATGATGGTAAAATTGAAATTCTGAATGGTATGTATGGCCCCTATATTAAAAGAGGCAAAGACAATTTTAAAATACCAAAAGATACCGACCCTAAAACATTAACTTTAGAACAGGTTCAGGAACTTATTGCCAATGCGCCCGAAAAGAAAAAGAAATTTCCGGCAAGAAAGAAGAAAGCGTAAATGATGGAAACTAAAGAACTGAAATCGCTTATTACCCTTTTAGACGACCCCGACAAAGAAATATTTGATCATGTTGCGGGCAGGATATTATCGTTGGGTACAGGCGTTATTCCTACTTTAGAAATTGCGTGGGAAGATTCGGTTGACCCTGTATTGCAGGAACGCATTGAATCACTGATTAATAAAATACAGTTTCATTCTTTAGAGAAAGATTGTACTTCCTGGGCAAGCGATAGCGAAGCTACCTTATTTGAAGGTGCGGTATTAGTTGCCCGCCATCAATACCACGATTTAGATAAAGACACTACTAAACATTATTTAGATATTGTAAGGCGCGCTATATGGTTAGAACTGAATCATAATCTTACTCCCTTTGAGCAGATAAATGTATTTAACCACATTTTTTACGGGCTGAAAGGCTACAGCGGTAAACAAGGTAACGAACCTAATTCATACTACATCAACAAAGTAATTGAATCGAAAAGCGGCAATGCGGTTTCGTTGGGCATGTTGTATCAAATACTGGCACAGGAATTAGATATTCCGGTGTATGGTGTAAACCTGCCGCGCCACTATGTTTTGGCTTATTGCAAAACTATGCTGAGCGAAGAAGAGCTAATGCAAGACCAGCAGAAAAATGTATTGTTCTACATTAATCCGCTGAGTAAAGGCGCCATCTTTACCCGCAACGAAGTAAAAGCCTATTTAGAGAAAATTAATACGGAAGAATCACCTCAATGTTTTACGCCTTGTTCGTCAAAAGATACTGTTAAGTTGTTGATTGAACATTTAATTTATGCCTACCAGGAGCAAAAAAAACTGCATAAGGCAGATGAATTAAAACAGATGCTCACCTTTATACAATAATACTTCAATGAAAATTTTTGTAACAGGAATTGGTACTGATGTAGGTAAATCAGTAGTGAGCGCTATATTGGCAGAAGCATTGGGTGCCGATTACTGGAAGCCTGTTCAAACAGGCGATAAGGATACCGGTTTTGTAAGCAGCCTGATGAGCAGCGATTTTATATTGCACCCTGCCGCATATACTTTTCAAAAACCTGCTTCGCCACATATTGCCGCGGCATTAGAAGGCGCAACCATTCAGCCTGAAAAACTACAACTGCCTGCAACCGACAACCATTTAATAGTAGAAGGCGCAGGCGGCTTAATGGTGCCGTTGAACAATAGTTTTTTGGTGATAGATTTAATTGAAAAATTACAATTGCCTGTAGTATTGGTTTCAAAAAGCTATTTAGGCTCGGTAAATCACACATTGCTTTCTATTGAAGCATTGCGCCAGCGCAACATACCGTTGATGGGCATTGTATTTAATGGCGAAGCAAATATTGAAGCTGAAAAAGCTATACTGAATTTTGGCAACACCACAATGCTGGCGCGAGTGAATGAAGAAGCAATTATAGACAAAGCAATCATTCTTAAATATGCTGCCGTGTTTCGGGAGGTGTTGAACGGTTATACCGTTTAGACTTTAAACTAACGTGAGTTCGAGATAAAGTTAAGGGATAGTTGGGCACCA
>CAYSGX010000489.1:0-2498 GCA_964430605.1 uncultured Chitinophagaceae bacterium | reverse complement strand
CCATCATCACAATAGCCGTTTCTTTTGAATACGGTAATGGTCCCGGGTAAGTAAAAAGTGAGGCATTAGCCTCGCCTTCAGGAAAGTTTTTTAAATAAGACTGATAAAAATATTCTACCCTCGAATCGCCATGATGGGTTCTGATAAAATCAATAATAATATCGGGTAGCTTATGTTGCTTTGCTAAGGTTATACCATCGCTTACATGATTAATAATAATATTGGTACTTTCCTGAAAAGTAAGTTCATCGTGAGGATTTACATTAGAACTTTGGTTTTCTATAAAATAAGTGGGGTTGTAAGTTTTTCCTATATCATGATACAACGCTCCGGCTTTAACCAGTAAAGTATTAGCTCCTATTTCATAAGCCGCTGCTTCAGCTAAATTAGCTACCTGCAACGAATGCTGAAAAGTGCCCGGGGCTTTCAGCGACAATTCTTTCAGCAAAGGGCGGTTAATATCGGTAAGTTCCAGCAAGGTAATTTCTGAAACAAAGCCGAATATTTTTTCAAACAAAGGAATAAACGGATAAGACAACAACACCAGCAAAACATTTAAAACCAACCAACCTAAATTCTCAATATTGATATTACTTAAATTGCCCTCTTGCGTAGCGCTGATGGCAAAGTAGCCGGTAAAATAAGTTAACAGAATCAAGCCGTTAGAAATAAAAAATTTAGACCAGTAGTTGGCTCTTATCATCGAAAACAAAGCCACCATTCCGGCAAGCATTTGCAATACGATAAAATCAGTACCATAAGAAATTACAAAAGTAGAAAGCAGCAGCAAAGTAATGTAAGTATGCAAAGCTGTTTGCGCTCCAAAAAAAGTGCGTGTAGTAATAGGCACTATACAAAATGGAATAGCATACATTACCGAAAGCCCCGATTTTACTACCAACGCTTCTACTATGATAAACGCGGCAATAATGAAAAAAATGAAAGTGATATTTCTGTTGCTTTCATAAATTTTAGGCGAAAAATATTTCAGGAACAAAGTGAACACTATCATTATCAGCAATACAATTAAGAAGTTGCCAATATGCACTTCAATACTTTTCTTTTGCCCGGCTACACGTTTGTCAAAATCAGTTTTATACGATTGCAGAATACTGAATTTTTCCTGAGTAACTATAGCGCCTTTGCTGATAATCATTTCCTCTTCCTGAACCTTTCCCCGTGTGAATGAAACCTGATTTATGAGTTCTTCTCCGAATTTTTTATTGGTAGCATCATCATAAAGTATATTGTATTCAATAGCATTTTCTATCAGAGGCAACAAAAATGTTTTGGTTTCGTCAGTAAAGTTTTGCAAAGCATCTTCTGCAAAAAGATGTGCTTCTTTCAATGTATAAAATTCATTAACCCTGGCTTTTCTCGTAGCATTTTCGGTTTCAAATAAATTTATTTCACTGCTGTTAACAGTTGCTTCATCGGCATTGATAACACCTTTGAAGTACAGTTTTTCCAAAGCATTCAATCCCGTTTGAATAAGCTTTAACGAATCAGCTTCGTTCTTATTTAAGTCTTCTTTTTTCTTGCTGAAATTATTATTGAAATCAAGAATAAACTGCGCAATCTTTTTTGATTTTATTTTCTCATCGGGCACATAGTAAGGCGTGTATTCCGCCAGTATCCGTTTCTTTTCTTCCGCAATCTCTTCTTTTGATTTATAAATACCGAAATCGAAAGCAGCAATCAGATTATCATACCGCCAGGGCTTGCCTACTTCAAAATCAAATTTGAAAGAATGTGTTTTAGGAATAAAAAGTGAAATGAAAACCGAAAATAAAACCACCGTCACATACCTCACCAGGTCCTGATGATTATTTATTGAAATGGTGAATAAACGGTTCATAAGCATGGTTAAATAAAAATTGGGCGTATGACAAATTGCATACCAAGATAGATATGGTTCGACAGGCTCACCATGACACTAATGAAGTTATTGTCACTCTGAGCTTGTCGAAGAGTATTTTACGCAGAATATGTGCAATTTGTCATACGCCCTAAAAATTGAAAGCCTAAAAATAGGCTATATTTGTGGCTCTGAAAATTTTAAATTAAACCCCTTAATCAATGAAAGAAGTATATATTGTTTCTGTTGCCAGAACACCCATTGGGGCTTTTGGTGGCGTATTATCATCCGTTTCGGCTACCGATTTGGCAGCTTTAGTAATTAAAACTGCCGTTGAGCGGGCAGGTATTAAGCCCGAGCAAGTGCAGGAAGCCTATTTAGGCAACGTATTAAGTGCCAATTTGGGGCAAGCTCCTACTAAAATTGCCGCTTTAAAAGCTGGCTTATCTACCGCCACACCTTGTACTACAATTAATAAAGTGTGCGCATCGGGCATGAAAGCCATTATGTTGGCTGCGCAAGGCATTATGTTGGGCGATAATGACATTGCAGTAGCAGGTGGCATGGAAAGCATGAGCAACGCGCCTTTTTATGTACCTAATGCCCGTTACGGATACCGCTATGGCAATGGCGAGTTCTT
>CAYSGX010000488.1:0-2500 GCA_964430605.1 uncultured Chitinophagaceae bacterium | reverse complement strand
ATGGCAATTACTGCCGACAGTACATGGGGCAACGAAAGTGAACATGCCGCATATAAAGGATTGAAAGCCGCGAGAGCAGTAGCAATGTTGTCGTATCGCCATTATAACACGTTTCAGCATACACAAGCAGATGAAGCAATAAACAAAGCCGATAATCTGAAAGCAAGTTCGTATCAGCAATATCAGGGCGAGAAATTAGCGAAGCGGTTTAATGCCTACTCATACTATACATTAACAAAAGCTATGGACAGTAACAATCTGGCAAGAGACAGAAGCGCAACGGTTGAAGCAGTTTTAAAAACCATTAAAGCAAAAGCATGTTGCATTGGGTTAGATACCGATATTTTGTTTCCGCCACACGAACAGCAATTTTTGGCGCAACATATTCCCAATGCAAAATATTATGAAATAGAAACCTTGTATGGACATGATGGTTTCCTTTTGGAAACAAAACAGTTAACCGAAATTTTGCGTGATTTTTTAAAATAGATATGGGCAGTGAGATGTAAGATATTTTCTCAATACTCACTACTTAATTCTCAATACTAAAAGAAATATGAACAAACACTTAAACTTAGGACTTTTCGGATTCGGTTGCGTAGGGCAGGGACTTTACGATGTATTGCAGCAATCGCAGAGCTTTACAGCCGACATTAAAAAAATTGTGGTGAAACATCGCGACAAGCCGAGAAAAATTGACATGAGCAATTTTGCTTTTGAAAAAGAAGGCGTGTTGGGCAGAGACGATTTGAACGTAGTGATAGAACTGATTGATAATTCGGAAGAAGCGTTTGAACTGGTAACGGAAGCCATGAATAAAAAATGGGACGTAGTTACCGCCAACAAAAAGCTGATTGCCGAAAATTTTGAAACCCTTTATAATCTTGCCAAAGAGAAAGATGTGGCATTGCTTTATGAGGGTGCAGTGGCAGGCGGTATTCCTATTTTGCGAAATCTGGAAGAATATTACGACAATGAATTGCTGAGCAGGGTAAGTGGTATTATCAATGGAAGCAGTAATTATATTCTCACCAAAATGGAAGCAGACAAAGCCGATTATGTTGCTGTTGTAAAACAAGCACAGGAATTAGGTTTTGCCGAAATAGACCCATGGCTCGATGTAGCGGGTTATGATGCAAAATTCAAGTTGGTAATTCTTGTGGTTCATGCTTTTGGTATTATTCTGAAGCCTGAACAGATATTGAATCTCGGCATTAACAATATATCCGATTTTGATATTCGCTATGCAGGCGAAAAAGAAAAGCGCATCAAGCTGATTGCTACTGCATTTAAAGATGGCGATAAGTTGAAAGCCTATGTTTTGCCACATCTGGTAACAAAAGAATCGCCTTTGTATTTTATTCATAATGAAAACAACGCTGTAGAAGTAGAAGGCGCATTTTCCGATAAGCAGTTGTTTACAGGCAAAGGCGCAGGCAGCTATCCTACAGGAAGCGCAGTATTATCTGATGTTTCAGCCTTGTCGTATCATTATCGCTATGAATTTAAAAAGCTGCAAAAAAATCTGAATGGCAATGGCAGCCGCAAGCTGCAATTAGATACTGATTTTGATTTAATGGTTTATATCCGATACAATAATGAAGAAGAATTAAAAGCATTAGATATTAAAGAAACTATTGAGCAATACATTTCTCCTAAAACAAAATACATTATTGCCCGCGTAAGTTTTAAATCTTTATTTAACCTGATGAACAGAGGAAATAAACTGTTTGTTTGCGTGGTTGAAAATTAAATAACCAAATAATATTTTATATAACTATCCCCGTAATTCATCAGTTCAACTGATGAATTACGGGGATAAATTTTTATATTTGCGGTGTTATGTCTATCAAAAGAATATTTCACGATAAGCTGTTTTTATTGTTAAAACAGTTTCCTGTAGTCGGACTTATTGGTCCAAGACAATCTGGAAAAACCACTATGGCAAACATTGTTCAGAAGCAATGGAAAGGCGATTCCGTATATTTTGATTTGGAAAGCCCTGCCGATTTCAGAAAGTTTTCCGACCCTGAACTTTTCTTACAGGATTATCAGAATGCTTGTGTGATTATTGCTGAAGTCCAACGGCTTCCCGAACTGTTTCCTTTGCTGAGGTCGCTCATAGATAAAAGACGAAAGCCCGGAAGATTTTTGTTGTTAGGCTCTGCATCGCCCGATATGGTAAAAGGCGTTTCAGAATCGTTAGCAGGAAGAATTAGTTATTTAGAAGCGCATCCTTTTCATCTTTCAGAATTACCCATTAAGCAAAATACTATTCAGAAGCATTGGTTTCGTGGCGGCTTTCCCGATGCGTGGTTGGCTAAAACCGATACCGCACATTTTCAATGGATAGATGGTTTTGTGAGAACCTTTGTAGAAAGAGATTTGAATACTTTGTTCGGTACTACATTTTCGCCACAGACGATGTTTAGGCTTTGGCGCATGTTGGCGCATCATCATGGCGGAATTTGGAATGCTCAATCGTTTGCAAAAGGGTTGG
>CAYSGX010000487.1:0-2502 GCA_964430605.1 uncultured Chitinophagaceae bacterium | reverse complement strand
TTTTTTAGGGAAAGTGATACCATAAATGCGGGTAAGCTGTTTGTTTTTTTCATCGCCACGCCAATAAGCACCGGCAATGCTCAATAGTTTTATCGATTTGATATGACCTGTATCGGGAATGTGTGGGCCGCGACATAAATCAACGAAATTGCCTTGAGTATAGAAGGTAATTTCGCCATCGTTTAAGTCTTGCAGTAACTCTAATTTATACTGGTCGTCTTTTTCGGTGAAGTAGGCAATGGCTTCAGCTTTAGCAACTTCTTTTCTTACGAAAGGATTTTTTTGCTTTGCCAATTCATTCATCTTTTGTTCCACCTTCACTAATTCTTCGGGCGTTAAATTTCTTCCGCCTAAATCTATATCGTAATAGAAGCCATTATCTATGGGTGGACCAATGCCAAACTTTACGCCTGTAAACAATGCTTCTAAAGCTTCGGCCATCAAGTGAGCCGATGAATGCCAGAAGGCTTGCTTACCACCTTTATCGTCCCATGTTAAAAGTTTCAGCGAAACATCAGATTTTATTTGACGTGTAGCATCCCACACTTCACCATTAATTTCGGCCGATAAAACTTTTTTGGCTAAACTGTTGCTAAGACTACTTGCAATTTCAAGGGCAGTGATTCCTTCATTAAATTGTTTTACTGCACCATCGGGGAATGTAATATTTATCATTTAATTGTTTTGGTTATTTCTACTGAACTACAAAATCAGCAGATTGAATTTGTTTGTACAAAGTTCGTAAAGTTTTTTGGTTATTATGTAAAATGAACTTTATGTTTTCAACGGAAGTGTATTTCATGCAAAGACGCAAACGGTTTTATTTAAACCACATAGACTATCAATCATAAAACCGCCAGCTCAACCCAATTCTGAAAGCTCGTTGCATGCCTGCATAATTATAGAAATTATAATAGTTGGATTGTTTAAATAAGCCTTCGTTTACATGATCCATTTTTAAGAAAATTCTGAAGGTTTTGATTTTGAAAGAAAACCAAACGTCAAATACCGGATAGAATTTAGTTGACTGTGTGTTCTGCAAAAAGAACTGACCCGTAAGCGGAAAATAGCCATTGGCGAAATAGTTAGTACTATAGGTCATATCAATACCGAAGCGCGATTGCAATGCGCCTTTAAATAACTTACCTTCCACAAAAGCACTGTGACGAAGCCATGTTTGCGGCATTCGTATTAAATCGCTGCCACTAAAAAACTGCAAGCGCACCATATTATCTAAACCGAAACCTTTCAGCCTGAAATTCTTAACGGCACTTAATACCCAAGCTTGAGTATTGCCTGTGTATTGTTGCGATAATTGTGTTTCATCGAAATACACTAGGTTGGTAATATTGTATAATCTGCCTGAAAGTAACACATGATATTTAGGCAGGCTATAATCGAGTCCCAATGAGAACTGATTTACTTTCTTGAAATTATTATTCCACGAAAAATCTCTGATAATAAAGTTTTGATGTGCCCACGAAGGCTCGTACAATTGCTGGCTTACCACCGCTTCTACCCTGCCCGCTTTTGTAGAACGATAACCTGTTTTAGCTTCGAGCAATAGGTCTCCGGCATTATAGCTAACAAAACTCAAGGCTGCTTTTCCGCTGTATATAAACCTACTTTTTGAAGTAGGATGATTGCTTAATGTGCCGCTGAAATTGAGATTTTGAAGATTAAAATTTTGATTGAAGTTTTTAATACTTATTACGCTATGAGTAAGATTCAAATCGACCAAAAAGTTTTTGTACTTCACTTCTGAAGAATCATGACTATCTACAAACTGCAAAATAATTCCTGCTGTATTATAAAACTGCTGCTGACTAACGGCATTAAAAATAGAATCAGTAGTACCCAGTGTATCATTTACATCTCTTGTAAAAAAGTTTCCGTAGTATAAACTATCAGGACTTTTATCTAAATAATTAAGCTTTGAAGTATTGAAGCCAATACTGTGATAAATTTTAAAAACAGGTGCTAACTCAGTAATAGAAATAGTATCGTTCAATTGCTTGGTAATGGTTTTTCCAAAAGCCAATTGTTGATTAATTGAAATGTCACGGTCGCGAATTTCTGTTTGTGCATTGGCAAGGGTGATAGGGTAAATTTCTTTGTTCAGGAAAGTGGTGTCTTTGTATAATAATTGTTCCACACTGAAACCGCCATTTTCTGCTGCGGTAACATTATCATAAACAAACAACGCCCCAATACTATAGCGTTGCTTTTTAGTGATGTAAAAAGTATTTACTGCAAAATTATTATTGCCGCTGCGCTGGTTGCGAAATATACCTGTGCCCGCTACCCTATTGTATTCAAAATTGAAGCTGAACCGATTTTTAATAGTTTGTGAATGATACACATTTACCAACTGCTCGCGCTTGGGGCCAATCATTAAATTAAACTCGGTGAAAGGCGTGGGCGTTTTATACTTTCTGATATTATTTCTATTTAGCCGATATAAATCAAAAGCATTATAACCTAAATCGAAACCAAAATTTT